>NZ_AEPN01000001.1:0-251488 GCF_000185925.1 Paracoccus sp. TRP
GGGTCACGTCTCGACGGAAATCAACACCGGTGGCGTCGGACGCCATGCGATCACCCTGCTGGCGGTGATGACGGCCCTATCTTTGGCACCTGGCATCGCCATCATGGTGACCTGCTTTCCGTTTATCGTGACGGTGCTGTCAATCCTGCGCCAGTCACTGGGGCTACAGCAATCTCCACCGAATATGCTGATCGTCAGCCTGGCGATGTTCCTGACCTGGTTTGTGATGAACCCGGTGCTGACCGAAGCATGGGAGGTCGCCGGCGCCCCATTACGCGACGGCCAGATCAACATCGAACAGGCGTTCGAACGCGGCATCATTCCGTTTCGCGGCTTTATGGAGCATCGGACCGACCCCGGAATGCTTGCAACGCTGGCAGAGGTTGCGCCTGACCCACAAGCTGCGCCAGATCGTCTGTCGGTCCTGATCCCCGCCTTCATGCTTAGCGAGATTCAGCGCGCCTTCGAGATTGGCTTCCTGATCGCCTTGCCTTTCCTCATTATCGATCTGGTGGTTTCGGCCGTGCTGATGTCGATGGGCATGATGATGGTGCCGCCGGTGGTTGTTGCGCTGCCCTTCAAGCTGGCGTTCTTTGTCGTCGTGAACGGCTGGGGCATGATCGCAGCCGCATTGGTGCGCAGCTATCAATAGGACCACTATGTGACGCAGCGATTATCGTCGGGAGAGCGCAATTCCGGATCAACCTAACCAATCAGGACTACGCTATGGCTGCTTCTCCGTAAGGTCATTTCATTCTGGGGCTTTTCACCACCTCAGGTTTTAGGCACCAATTCAGAAACTAGCGACGGGACAGTCATGCCGAACCGGGCCATACCGATCTTTGCGCTGCTGCTTCTCGCCGGGCCGGGCTGGGCCCAGGCGCCACTGCGGGTCGAATTCGTTCAGGTTGAACGAACCGAACTGACCTTTGACGCAGCCCTCACTGGCACCATCCACGCAAGCGACAGCGTCGATATTGGCTTCAGGCTGGGCGGGCGCGTGACCGAGGTGCTGGTGCATGAAGGCGACCATGTCATCAAGGGACAGGCGCTCGCGCGAACCGACCCCTTGCAACAGGAACAGGCACTGCGCGTCGCACAGGCGGCCGTAGCTTCTGCCGAGGCAACCGAGGCGCAGGCCCGCCAGGCGCTGGGAAGGGCCGAGGCGATGCTCAGCCGCGGGGTCGGCACACTTGCCGGACGTGATGCGGCCAGTCAGGCCCTGTCAGCAGCAAGCGGCGGGCTGGAGCAGGCCCGCGCCGCTCTTGGTCAGGCTAAACGCGCGCTTGAGGATACGGTGATATATGCCCCGGCCGATGCCATCGTGACCGCGCGACAGGCCGAACCGGGACAGATCGCCGGAACGGCCCAGCCGGTGATCTCACTGGCTTCCGAAACCGGCAGAGAGGCCGTATTTCAGGCACCTGATACCCCCTTGCTGCGCGATGCGATCGGCGCACCTGTCACCCTGTATGGCATCGACCTTCCTGACCTGCGCATGACGGCAAAGGTCAGCGAAATTGCTCCGCTGGTCGATCCGACCACCGGCTCGGTCACCGTGCGGGCCGAAATCGATGATGCACCGGCCAATGTCGCGCTGCTGGGCGCTGCGGTTCGGGGCGCAGTGCACTATCCGGCTGGCACCGGCATTGCCGTGCCCTGGACCGCTCTGACCGCTGCCGATGGCAGCCCCGCGGTATGGCTGGTGGGCGATGATAATCGGGTCTCTTTGACCCCGGTTCAGATCGAGCGTTTCGCTAATGGTATCATCATCCTCAGCGGCGGGGTCGAGCCGGGACAGACCGTGGTCGGTGCCGGCTCGCAAATCCTCTATCCCGGGCGAGAGGTCGCCGATGCATCTGTTACGGAGCAGTCGGAATGATGCCAAGAACCCTGATCCCGATGCTTTTGGCATTTGCCGTACTGGCCGGAGAAGTGGCCGCTTTTTCCCTGCCCTGGCAGAAAACGCAACTCCAGCCCGATACTGCGCCCCGCCCGGTGGCAAGCATTCTTGTCAGCGATGACGAAGGCTCCGGCCACTCGGTCCCCGGGGTCATCACCGCCCGGATCGAGGTGATGCTGGGCTTTCAGACGCTTGGCCGGGTGACGGCGCGCAATGTTGATATCGGCGATATTGTTAAGCAGGGGCAAGTGCTGGCCACGCTTGATCCTGACGACCTTCAGGGGGATGTCCGGGCCGCCGAAGCCGCCGCCGAAGCCGCCGAGGTCGAGTTGAGCACCGCCTTGGCCACAGCCGAGCGGACACGGGCGCTGGCGCAACGCAATGTCGCCACGGCCGCGCAGCTTGAACAGGCCGAGCGTGCACTTGCCACGGCCCAGGCGGCCCGGCAACAGACACGTTCAGAGCTGATCCGGGCTCGCGATGCCGAAGGGTTTACCGTGATGCGCGCGCCCTTCGACGGGGTGATCAGTGAGGTGTTCGCCAATGCCGGCGCAGTCGTCAGTGCGGGTGAACCTGTGGTGCGGCTTTCCACGCAGGACGGGATCGAGGCGATGATCGATCTGCCCGATGCCGTTCTTTCCGGGATCCGGACCGGCGATCCTTATGAGGTCTGGTCGGAACGCGAACCCGATCGCATCCTGACCGCCACGGTCGAGCAGATTGAGCCGGTCGCGGATGCTGTAACCCGGACCCGGCGCATCCATCTGGAGCTGCAAGAGGATGCGGATCTGCGGTTGGGCGCTTTGGTCCGCGCGCGTCCTGCCGGGGCGGGTGCCTCGCGACTTGTCCTGCCCGAAACGGCCATCCTGGAGCGGGACGGTGCCAGCCATGTCTGGGTCGTCACCCGTCAGAATAATACCGGGGAAGGCACCGTCTCGCTGCGCGCTATTAAGACCGTCGGCCCACCGCTTAACGGGTATGTCACCGTAGCCTCGGGTCTTTCCCCGGGCGAAGAGGTCGTGATCCGCGGCATCCGATCCCTTAGCGAAGGTCAGGCCGTAGGCCGCAGCGTGACACCATGACAGAACGTCGCTTCAACCTTTCCGACTGGGCCCTGCATCACCGTTCGCTGGTGTGGTTCCTGCTGATCATCTCGATGGTGGCAGGAACGCTGAGCTATCTGCGCCTTGGCCGCGAAGAGGACCCGAATTTCACCATCAAGGTCATGGTGATCAGCGCCTCTTTGCCCGGGGCGACTATTGAGGACACGCTTAATCAGGTCACGACGCGGATCGAGACCAAGCTTGAAGAGCTTGATGAACTGAAATTCACCCACTCGGTCACCATGCCCGGACAGTCGGTGATCTATCTTGAGCTTGACCCCACGATCCGAGGCCCCGAGGTCCCCGAGGTCTGGAAACGTGTTCGCAATATGATGTCGGATATCCGGCCTGATTTTCCAAAGGAATTTCAGGGCTTCCAGTTCAATGACGATTTCGGCGACGTTTTCGGCAATATCTACGCCTTTACCACAGACGGCTTTACCCAACGCGAACTGCGCGACCGGGTCGAGGATATCCGCAAACAGGTTCAGGCCCTGCCCATGGCCGGCAAGACAGCACTTTTGGGTGTGCGCAAGGAACAGATCTATCTGGAGTTTTCGTCGGCACGGCTGGCGGCCCTCGGGCTGAATCACAATCAGGTGGTCCAGACGCTGGCGGTGCAGAACGCAATCTCGCCCTCGGGTATCGTGCAGGCTGGACCGGAACAGGTGCTGGTGCGCATCGACGGGCAGTTCGACGATGCCGGATCGATCGCTGCGGTGAACCTGCGGGTCGGCGACCGTTTCTTTAACATCGGCGATGTCGCCACGGTCCAGCGCGGTTACGAGGACCCCCCGAGCGCGCTTTTCCGCTATAATGGCAAGCCGGCTATCGGCCTGCAGATCGGCATGCGCGACGGCGGCAATATTCTTGAATTCGGGCGGCAGGTCGACGGGCTGATGAACGAGGTCGCGCGCAACCTGCCCATCGGCATCGAGATGGCCAAGTTCGCCGACCAACCCCATGTCGTGGACGAGGCCGTCGGCCATTTCGTTCAGGCACTGGCCGAGGCGGTGGCAATCGTCCTGTTGGTCAGCTTTATCAGCCTTGGTCTGCGCGCGGGTTTCGTGGTGACGCTGACCATACCGCTGGTGCTGGCGATCACCTTTGTCATCCTGGACATCTACGGCATCACCTTGCAGCGTATCTCGCTGGGTGCGCTGATCATCGCACTGGGGCTTTTGGTGGATGATGCGATGATCGCCATCGAAACGATGATCTCGCGGCTTGAGGTGGGCGACAGCCTCGGCCGCGCCGCCAGCTATGCGTGGAGTTCGATCGCCTTTCCGATGCTGACCGGCACGCTGGTCACGGTGGCGGGCTTTATCCCTATCGGACTGAATAGCTCGGCAGCGGGCGAGTTCACCTTTTCGCTTTTCGTGGTGATCGCCGTTTCGCTGATCATCAGCTGGATCGTCGCGGTGTTGTTTGCGCCTTTGCTGGGCGTAACGATGCTACCCGCAACCATGGCCCATCATTCCGGACAGCCAAGCTGGCTTCGTCGTCAGTTTCATGCGCTGCTGATCCGGGGGATGCGCTATAAATGGCTGACCATCGCCATCACCTTTGGGGTCTTTATAGCCTCGGTCGTGGGGATGGGCTTTGTCGAACAGCAGTTTTTTCCGACCTCTGACCGGACTGAGATCATCGTCGACGTGACCGAACGTGCTAATGCCTCGATCGCGAAAACCGATGAGGACATGGCCAAAATCGAGGCGATGCTGTCTGATGAGTCAGACGCCCTGTTCTGGACGACCTATGTCGGTCGGGGCGCACCGCGTTTCGTTCTGTCGATGGATGTGCCGACGCCCGGTCCCTATATGGGCCAGATCGTGATCCAGACCCCGGATCTGGCGGCACGCGACCGGCTAAAGGCGCGGCTGGTCGAATTCGCGGGCCGCGAGCTGATCGGCACCGATGTTTATGTCAAAAACCTTGAGATCGGCCCGCCGGTCGGCAAGCCGGTGCAATACCGTGTCTCGTCCCCGGACCTCGATCAGGCCCGCGACGCAGCGCGCGAGCTGGCGGCGGTTCTGGCGACCGAACCGCGTCTGCGCGACATCACCCTTGACTGGAATGAGCCGGCGCGGGTGGTACGGCTGCGGGTCAATCAGGATCAGGCGCGCCGCCTTGGCCTGACCAATGAAGATATCGCGGGGGCGCTGTCGGGGACCTTTAACGGCCGCACGATCACCCAGCTGCGCGACGGAATCTTTCTGATCAACGTTACCGCACGTGGCGCGCTGGCGGATCGCGAGTCGCTGGAGTCGATCCAGAACCTCCAGCTTGCGACACCGACAGGGACGCCGATCCCGCTCGTTTCTCTGGCCAAACTGGAATATGCCACCGAACAGCCACTGGTCATGCAGCGTGACGGCCTGCCGACAGTGACGGTCAAGGCCGATATCGCCAGCAAAGACCAGCCCGCGACATTGGTCGAGGCGATGGCCGACAAAGTCGCGCACTTTCAGGCCAGCTTGCCCCCCGGCGTCAAAGTCGTGGTCGGCGGCACGGTCGAAACCTCGGCCGAAAGCCAGGAACCGATCGCAGCCGTGGTGCCAATCATGCTGCTGGTGATGGCGACCTTGGTCATGGTGCAGATGCAAAGCTTCCGGCTGTCGCTGATCGTGTTTGCCGCCGCTCCGCTGGGGTTGATCGGGGTGGTTGCAACCCTGTTGCCCTTTGGCGTGCCGATGGGCTTTGTTGCCATTCTGGGCATTCTGGCACTGATCGGCATTCTGATCCGCAACTCGGTCATCCTTGTCCATGAAATCCAGGAGCTGATTGCCAAGGGGCACGCCAAATGGGACGCGGTCTTTGAGGCCTCGGACAGCCGGGCCCGGCCAATTCTGCTGACAGCGGCGGCGGCCAGTCTGGCGCTGATCCCGATCTCGCGTCAGGTGTTCTGGGGGCCGATGGCCTTTGCCATGATGGGCGGTATCATCGCCGGGACGCTGGTGACGCTGATCTTTGTCCCGGCGCTTTACTGCGCGGTCTTTGGCGTCCGCCCGCCCAATGGTGACCCGATGCCCAGTGCCGGGGATCGTGCCCGAGCCGCCGCGCATAAATAGCGGCAGGAAGTCGCACAAGCGATCAGCAGGGCCGGGCTGAAAGGGAAAACCCCGTCGCAAGGCCGGTGATCAGCACTCGGGGTCGCCGGCGATCTCGGCGGCAAATGCAGCGCCGAAACGATCCAGCCGCGCCGGATCCAGATAGCGCGACAGGTCGCGCGGCCGGTCTTCGGCAATGCGGCGCAAGGCAGAATTTCCGACCGAAAGCGGCTTTTCCGTTCCGTCCTCACCCCGCATCAGCCGGACCTGCGCCTGGGCCAGCCGATCAAAAAGCTGGCCCGAGGGACGCCCGGCCAGCGCGCGGCGCGCGGGATGCATTGGCGGCACATCCTTGGCAATGACCTGCAAGAATTCCTCGCCATAGCTTTCCAGCTTTTTCGCGCCAACGCCGTTCACCCGCGCCATCTCATCCAGCGTGCCGGGGCGCAGGCGCGCCATTTCTTGCAGGGTGCGGTCGGGAAAGATGACATAGGCGGGGACACGCGCCGCCTCGGCCAGCGCCCGACGCTTGGCCTTGAGCGCCGAAAACAGCGGCTCATCCTCGGGGTCAACCTGGCTGCGCACCACGACTGCCGGGCGGGCGCGGGCCATAGTGTCGCGGCGAAGCGTGATACGCTCTTCTCCGCGCAGCACCGGATGAGCAGCAAGGGTGATGGCAAGGCCGCCATGGCGTTCAGAGTCGGGCCGGATCAGATCAAGACCCAGCATCTGACGGATCACCGCCTGCCATTGCGGCTTTGACAGGTCGCGCCCGACACCAAAGGTCGGCAAATGGTCATGGCCGCGGGCCTGCACCCGTTCGGTCATGGTCCCGGTCAGCACGTCGATGATATGACCCGAACCATAGGTCTGACCGGTGCGCAGAATGGCCGACAGCACTTTTTGCGCGGCCTCGGTCGCGTCGAAACATTCGGGCGGATCGTCGCAAATATCGCAATTACCGCAAGGCGCGACAGCCTTTTCGCCGAAATAGCGCAAAAGGGCGATGCGGCGGCAGCCCGTCGCCTCGGCCAGACCTAAAAGCGCATTCAGCCGCGCATGGTCGGCCGCCTTACGCTCGGGCGGGGCCAGACTTTCGTCGATCTGGCCGCGGCGCAGACGGATATCGTCGGGACCGTAAAGCGTCAGCGTTTCTGCGGGGGCGCCGTCACGGCCACCGCGGCCGATCTCTTGATAATAGGCCTCGATCGACTTCGGCAGATCGGCATGGGCAACCCAGCGGATATCCGGTTTGTCGATGCCCATGCCAAAGGCCACGGTGGCGACGACGATCAGCCCGTCCTCGCGCTGGAAACGCGCCTCGACCTCGCGGCGGGCATCGGCCTCCATCCCGCCGTGATAGGCGGTGGCGGCAAGCCCCGACTGGTTCAGCGCGGCAGCAAGTGTCTCGGTCTTGGCGCGGGTGCCGCAATAGATGATGCCGGACTGTCCCCGCCGCGCGGCGGCAAAATCAAGGATCTGGCGGCGCGGCCCGTCCTTGGGCTGAAAGGCCAGATGAATATTTGGCCGGTCAAAGCCGCGCAGAAAGGTCTGGGGCTGCGCACCGTCAAAGAGGCGCTGGACGATTTCGTCCCGGGTTTCTGCATCGGCAGTGGCGGTAAAGGCGGCCAAAGGCACCGAAAGCACGCGGCGCAGCTCGCCCACGCGCAGATAATCGGGGCGGAAATCATGGCCCCACTGGCTGACACAATGCGCCTCATCCACCGCGATGGCCTGTACACCTGCGCGGCGCAGCATCGGCACCGTCGCGCCCGAGGCCAGCCGTTCGGGCGCCATGTAAAGCAGCCGCAATTCACGCGCGGCCATGGCACGCAGAACCTCGGAATTCTCTTCGTCGGAATTGCCGCTGGTCAGCGCAGCAGCAGCAACCCCCGCCTCGGTCAGCGCGTGCACCTGGTCACGCATCAGCGCAATCAGGGGTGAGATCACTACCGTCAGCCCGTCGCGCATCAGCGCCGGAAGCTGATAGCACAGCGACTTGCCACCTCCGGTCGGCATGATGGCCAGTACATCGCGGCCCGAGGCCACGGCATTGACGATCTCTTCCTGCCCCGGCCGAAAGGAATCGAAGCCGAAGACCTGACGCAGCAGGGGCGCAGCCGACATGGCCTAGAACCCGTAGAACCAGCCAGCGTTGTTGGCGAGAGCGCGTTGCAGGATGATGATGGCGATAAAGACCACCAGTGGCGCAAGATCCAGCCCGCCCGTGTTCGGCAGGATCGCGCGCACCGGTCCATAGATCGGCTCAAGCAGGCGGTTGAGGCCGCTCCAGATCTGCCAGACCAGCGGCTGGCGCAGGTTCAGCACCTGAAAGTTGATAAGCCAGGACATGATGATGTGGACGATCATCACGAACCAGACGACGTCGAGTATCAGCATCAAGGCTTCGTAGAGCGTGCCCATTTCATCCCCTTCCGGCTGTTCCCCGGACAGGTAAGGCAGGCATCCGCGTTGCGCAAGGCGCAAGCATGGCCGCAGCGTTCCGGTTGACGCCCCCGGGCGGCACGGCTAGCCCCGGGCTGTCGCAAGGCAAGAAAGACGCCCATGTATCCCATCCTCCGCTTTGCCAAAGAGGCGCTGAAGTTCCGCAACAGCCCCCGCATCGGGGTGCTGGACCCGCATGTCTCGACCCATCGCTGCTGGCCCTGGGATCTGGACCCGTGGATCGAGCTGAACAACGGCCGCACCCTGACGCTTTACGATCTGGGCCGCATTCCGATGGCGATCCGTACCGGCATAATCGACACGATGCGCCGCAATGGCTGGGGGATCACCGTCGCCGGAAACTCGGTCCGTTATCGCCGCCGTATCCGGGCATTCGACCGCTTTACCATGGTTTCACGCACGATCGGCTGGGACGCGCGCTTTCTTTATATGGAACAGACGATGTGGCGGCAGGGCGAATGCTGCAACCACATGCTTTTGCGCGGCGCCATCACCTCGCCTCAGGGCATCGTGTCGCCGGCAAAGCTGATGGAGGCTGCGGGCCGCGACCCCGTCAGTCCCGAACTGCCGGATTGGGTACACGCCTGGATTGCGGCGGATGCGCAGCGGCCATGGCCCCCGATCCTGCCCCCGATCCCCGAGGCCGCGCGTAATCCGGACTTGCCAGCCTGAACCGGCTGGGGCCTTATGCGCCCGGGCGGCGCGGCACAGGCCACCCATGAGCAAGGGGGGCGGCATGGAGCGCAGACGCATCTGGGGCTGGTGGTTCTTTGACTGGGCCAGCCAGCCGTTTTCAACGCTGCTGATGACCTTCATTTTTCCGGTCTATTACGCCGAGATCGCCCGCCAGCATTACACAGCACAAGGCATGACCCCCGAGGCGGCGGGGGCGGCGGCGCAGTCGCTCTGGGGTTACGGGCTTGGCATCTGCGGCATCATCATCGCCGTTCTTGCACCAGTGCTTGGCGCCATCGCCGACAATACCGGACGGCGCCTGATCTGGGTGTGGATCTTTTCGGCATTCTATATGGCGGGTTCATGGAGCCTGTGGTTCCTGATGCCCGACCAGCCGCACCTGCATCTGGCGGTTCTGTCCTTTGGGATCGGCCTGATCGGGATGGAGTTCGCCACCATCTTTACCAACGCCCTGCTGCCGGGGCTGGCCCCGCATGACGATATCGGCCGCGTCTCGGGTTCAGGCTTTGCTTTCGGTTATCTTGGCGGCGTGATCTCTTTGGCTGTGGTGCTGCTTTTTCTGGCCGAGAACGCCCAGACCGGCCGCACCATGCTGGGGATCGCACCGGTGCTGGGCCTTGATCCGGCGCTGCGCGAGGGCACGCGGGCGGTCGGGCCGTTCACGGCGCTGTGGTACCTGGCCTTCATGATCCCCTTTGCCCTCTGGGTGCCCGAGACCCCGGGACCGCGCCGAAAGCTGCAGCTTGGCACCGCCATGACCGAGCTTTGGCGCCTGCTTGCCAGCCTGCGGTGGCGCAGGTCGCTGGCAGCATGGCTTGCCTCGTCCATGTTCTCACGCGATGCGCTGAATGCGCTTTACGCCTTTGGTGGCGTCTATGCCGGTACGGTGCTGGGCTGGCCGGTGTTTCTTGCCGGTGTCTTTGGCGTGGTCAGCGCGGTCTCGGCCGCGGTGATCAGCTGGATCGGAGGACGCGCGGACCGGCGCTGGGGTCCCAAGCCGGTGATCATCATCTGTACGCTGGTCCTGATCGGGGTCTGCATCCTCATCACTGGCATGAGCCGCCAGCAGATCATGGGCCTGCCCCTGCCCGAGGGCTCGCACCTGCCCGATGCGCTGTTTTTCCTTTGCGGGGCGCTGATCGGCGGCGCAGGCGGGGCGCTGCAATCGGCCAGCCGGACAATGATGGTGCGCCACACCACGCCCGAGCGTGCGACCGAGGCCTTTGGGCTGTACGCGCTGTCGGGCAAGGCGACGGCATTCCTGGCGCCGCTGCTGATCGCCACGGTGACCGATGTGACCGGAAACCAACGGCTGGGCATCTCTCCGCTCATCGTGATGTTCATTCTGGCGCTGGTTCTGCTAATCTGGGTCAAAGCAAAAGGAGAGGCCGCGCAGTGATCCGTAAATTCCTGACCGCCGCCGTGCTGGCGCTGACCGGGTTTGGCCTGGTCCAGCCCGCGGCAGCCGACCCGCTGGCCCGCAGTGTCTTTGGCGCCGCGCCCGGCCCGACCGGGGGCAAGCCCGTCTCGATTGGTTTCTATTCCAAGGGCTGTATCTCGGGCGCCGCGCAGCTGCCGGAAACCGGTCCGACATGGCAGGCGATGCGCCTGTCGCGCAACCGCCACTGGGGCCATCCCGAGCTGGTCAGCTTTCTGATTGGCCTGTCGCAAGCCGCCCGCCAGGCCGGCTGGCAGGGGCTTTACATCGGCGACATGGGACAGGCCCGTGGTGGACCAATGACCTCGGGCCATGCCAGCCACCAGTCCGGCCTTGACGCCGACATCTGGATGCTGCCGCCCCAAAGCCTGAAGCTGACCGTCGCGCAGCGCGAAAAGATTTCGTCCCAATCGGTGGTGAACAAGGCCGGGACCGCGCCCTCGGCACTGTGGAGTGGCAGCCATATGGCGATCATCCGCGCCGCTGCCCGCGATCCGCGCGTCGAACGTATCTTTGTCGATCCGGTCGCCAAGGTTGCAATGTGCCAGACCGAAACCGGGGACCGCAGCTATCTGCGCAAGATCCGTCCGTTGGGCGGGCATGATTACCACTTCCACGTGCGCCTGTCCTGCCCGGCAGGCTCGGTCTGTCAGCAGCAGGACCCGCCCCCGCCCGGCGACGGTTGCGCCGAGGCCGCTGAGTGGATCAAGGACCGCATCGACCCCAGCCGGGTCAAGCCGGTTCCGCCCGACCCCAATTATCGTCACCCCCGCAGCTACCGGCTTAGCGAAATGCCCCGTCAATGTCAGGTCGTCGCCACCGCCCGCTAAGGCGCGGTGGTCCGGCAGGCGGCGCGGCAGGGCGGCCCCGCCGCCTGCCGGGGCTTGCGCTGGCACTGTTGCTTTCTGCCTCTGCAGCCTGCGCCGCGGACCCGACACCTTCGGGAACGCCCAAGGTCGATTACGTCGCAACCTATGTCTGGCGGATGGAGGATGAGGATTTCGGCGGCTTCTCGGGCATCGAAATCAGCGCCGATGGCGGACGCTTCACCGCACTGTCCGACCGCGCCACCATCCGCTGGGGCAGCATAGAGCGTGACACTCAGGGCCGGATTCGCGGACTGGATCTGGCTGGTCGGGCACGTCTGCGTGACAGCAGCGGCAAGCCGCTGAAACCTGGCTGGCAGGGCGACAGCGAGGGGCTTGCCATCTCAGCTGACGGCACGATCTGGGTCAGCTTTGAAGGGCTGACGCGCGTTGCCCGCTATGACACCCCCGACAGCCCCGCCCAGCCCCTGCCCCGTCCGCCCGAGTTCAAGGAAATGCAGCGCAACTCGTCGCTTGAGGCGCTGGCGGTCCTGCCTGACGGAACCCTGCTGACCCTGCCCGAACGCTCTGGCGTGCTGACCCGGCCGTTTCCGGTCTGGCGCTGGAGGAATGGGAAATGGGACCAGCCCTTCTCGATCCCACGCACGGGCGACTGGCTGGCTGTCAGCGCAGATATCGGGCCCGACGGACGGTTCTATCTGCTGGAACGGGACTTCAAAGGTCTTCTTGGCTTTCGCTCGCGCGTGCGCCGCTTTGATCTTGGCGAAAACGCCATCTCGAACGAAAGGGTGCTGCTTGAGACCCGGCCGCTGCAATATGACAACCTTGAGGGTATCTCGGTCTGGCATGACGGACAGGGTATCCGTATCACCATGATTTCAGACGATAATTTCGGATGGCTGCAACGAACCGAGCTGGTCGAGTATCGGGTCACGGAATGAGCATTGCCGATTGCGTCACCGCCGTGGATCGCGCCATCGACAGCGCGCTGGCCGGGCGTCGCATCGTCGGCTGTGTCGTGCTGGTGGCCGAAGACGGGCGGCTGGCTCATGCCCGTGCAGCCGGGCTTGCCGACCGCGAAGCGGGCCAGCCGATGCAGCAATCGACCTGGCTGCGCTATGCCTCGATCTCGAAACCCTTCACCACCGTCGCGGCGCTGCGGCTGATGCAAGAGGGACGGCTTGCGCCCGATGATCCGGTGACGCGCTGGCTGCCGGGTTTTACCCCAGCGATGCCCGACGGGCGCCAGCCGCTGATCACTGTCGATCACCTGATGTCGCATCTGGCCGGGCTTGATTACGGCTTTAACCAGCCCAAGGACGGACCCTATGCACAGGCCGGGGTGTCGGACGGGATCTCTGACAGTGGAATCTCTATGGCCGAGAACCTGCGCCGTATCACCTCGGTCCCGCTCGACCGGCTGCCGGGCACGCGCTGGCGCTATTCGATCGCAACCGATGTGCTGGGTGCGGTGATCGAGGCGGCGGCCGACATGCCCCTGCCCGATGCCATGGCCCGGCTGGTTACCGAACCCCTGGGCGTCGAGGCCACTTTCCACGCCCCCGAGGCAGTTGAGCTGGCCGCAAACTACGCCGCTGCCCGGCCCGAACCAGTACGGATGCAGGGTCTGACCCGCATCCCCAATCCGCTGCAACCCGAACACAGCTATTCCTATCTGCCCGAGCGTATCCGCGATCCACAGGCATATCCTTCGGGCGGAGGCGGCATGGCCGGCACGGCTGAGGCTGCACTGACCTTGCTTGAAACCCTGCGCACGGGTTCGTTCCTTGGTCAGGATCTGCGGACCGAGGCGCATCGCAACCGTATCCACCAGCGCCACCCGCTGCGCGGACCGGGCTGGGGCCACGCCTGGGCTGGCGCTGTGATCACCGATGCAGCGGCAGCGGGGATCGGCCTGCCGCAAGGTTGCCTCAGCTGGGGTGGTATCTATGGCCACAACTGGATCATCGACCCTCTCAACCGCCGCTGCGTGATCGCGATGACGAATACCGCGCTTGAAGGTATGAACGGCGCCTTCGCAGTGGAAATCGCCGCCGCTGCCGCGCTATAATTCCTGCGACATCGTTGACACGATCCCCGCAGGGCCGTATCCGGCCTTGCCCCGGTCGGGGCCGAGTCTCCGCTACCTTGCCAAAACGGAAAAGCAGACATGCCCCGTATTCTTCCTGGCGTCATCGCCATGGCCGCCGTCGTGGTGGCCTCGAACATTCTGGTCCAGCACCTGCTGGGCGACTGGCTGACCTGGGGGGCGCTGACCTATCCCGTCGCCTTTCTTGTCACCGATATCATGAACCGGATCTATGGCCCCGCCGCTGCGCGTAAGGTGGTCTATGCCGGTTTCGTGACCGGAGTGCTGTGTTCGGTCGTGGCGGCCGGCATGGACAAGACCACGCTGCGCATCGCCGTCGCCTCGGGTGCGGCGTTCCTTTCAGCGCAGCTGATGGACATCTCGGTCTTCAACCAGTTGCGAAAATACAACTGGTGGCTCCCACCGCTTGCGGCCAGCGTCGCGGGTTCGATCCTGGATACGGCCGTCTTTTTCAGCATCGCTTTTGCCGATCAGATGGCCCCACTCTTTCCTGGCGACGATGTTTCCTGGGCAAATGAGCCCGTTGCATTGCTGGGTCACGGTCCGGTTCAGCCTCTTTGGGTGTCTCTGGCCATCGCCGATTGTGGCGTGAAACTGGCGCAGGCCGTGCTGGCGCTTGTCCCTTTCCGTATCGTTGTAGGAAATTTGATCCGCCGCCGCGCGCAAATTCATTGACTGTCAATGGTTCTGTGGCAGGCTGGATTCATACGGCAACTTATTGAAAGGAGGTGGTCCAGTGTCGAGAGTGATGTTGGAGAGAGGTGTCGGGACAGTCAGGGGAGCCGTGGCCTAAGGGCAGCCCCAAGGGTTGTAAACCCTGGCTGGGACGGTAGGCACCAACCCTAACCGGACCATCTCCGAAGAACTCGCGGGCCGTTCTTTTACAGAGCGGCCCGTTCAGTTTTTCTGCTATTTCTTCGCAGCCCGATTTCACGCGGCACCTGAACTTTGCCGCCTGGAAAAATCGCGATCCCGGCAGGAAAGCACCCCGGCCAAACCGGGGCGCCGGGCGGGTCAGATACGCTCGATCGCCAGCGCGATCCCCTGACCGCCGCCAATGCACATGGTGATCAGCCCCTTGCGGCCACCGGTGCGCATCAGCTCATACATGGTCTTGACGGTGATGATGGCACCGGTCGCGCCAACGGGATGGCCAAGGGCGATGGCGCCGCCGTTCGGGTTCACCCGCGCCGGATCAAGGCCCAGCTCTTTGTTCACCGCCAGTGCCTGGGCGGCAAAGGCCTCGTTCGACTCGATCACGTCGAAATCGGCTGCCTTCAGTCCGGTGCGCTGCAACAGCGCCTGAACCGCCGGAACCGGACCGATGCCCATGACCTCGGGACGCACACCGGCGACGGCATGGCCGATGACGCGAAACAGCGGCTTTGTCCCCGCCGCCTGCGCCGCATCGGCCCGCGCCAGTACCAGCGCCCCCGCTCCGTCATTGATGCCCGAAGCATTGCCCGCAGTGACGGTACCGTCCTTTTGGAACACCGGCTTCAACGCGGCGAGCTTGTCCAGATCTGTCGCTTTCGGATGCTCGTCGGTATCGAAACTGACCACGCCCTTGCGGGTCTTGATCTCGACCGGGACGATCTGTTCCTTAAAGCGGCCCTCCGCAATGGCGGCGGCGGCGCGTTTCTGGCTTTCCAGTGCGAATTCGTCCTGCGCCTGGCGCGAGATATCATGCTCGCGCGCGACGTTCTCGGCCGTGACGCCCATATGACCGGTACCCATCGGGCAGGTCAGTGCGCCAACCATCATGTCGAGCATCTTTACATCGCCCATCCGGGCGCCAAAGCGCGCCGAAGGCACGGCATAGGGCGCGCGGCTCATCGTCTCGGCCCCGCCAGCGACGGCGAAATCGGCATCCCCCAGCGTCAGTGCCTGCACAGCCGAAACGATCGCCTGCGCGCCCGAACCGCACAGCCGGTTCACGTTCATCGCCGGGGTGGTATGCGGCACGCCCGCCTCAAGCATTGCCACGCGGGACAGGTACATGTCGCGTGGTTCAGTGTTCAGCACATGGCCAAAAACCACGGTCCCGATACGTTCGGGGGCAATGCCTGCGCGCTCGATCGCGGCGCGGGTCACAGTCGCGGCCAGCTGGATCGGCGGCACATCCGCAAGGCTGCCTCCGAAAGTGCCGATGGCTGTGCGAGCCCCGGACAGGATGACGATATCGTTCTGGGCCATGATTCCCCCCCGATCATGCTGAAATCCAATTAGTCGTAGCCGCGCCGCAGTGACCGGGAAAGCCCCGGCCCCTTGCAACGTTACGGAATCCACGCAAGATACCTGCATGACCAGCGACCCACGGCTAAGCCTGCGCCTGCATTTCGACTCTGGCCTGACCTTCGGGCGCGGCAAGGCCGACCTGTTGCAAGGGATCGAGGAAGAGGGCTCGATCTCGGCCGCCGGGCGACGCATGGGGATGAGCTATCGCCGCGCCTGGTCTTTGGTCGAAGAGATGAACGCGCATTTCACCTCGCCACTGGTGGACAGCAGCCGCGGAGGCGCACGTGGAGGCGGCGCGCAGCTGACTGATCTGGGCCGGCAGGTGCTGGCCGATTACCGCGCGCTTGAGACACTTTTGCGCGAGCAGGGGGCCGAGCATCTGGCCCGTCTTCGCGCAGGGCAGCGATATGTTTCAACGTAAATAACGGTTGCCAGGCTTGTCGCGGTCTGGTTATGTCCAATCAGACATAACGAATGGACCCTCTCATGCGCTTGTCCCTGATTGCTGCCGCCTTACTGGCCTTGGCCCCCGCCGCGCGGGCCGATGAAGTCACTATTTTCGCTGCGGCCAGTCTTAAGGATGCGCTGGATGCGATCGCTGCCGAATGGCAGAAAACCCATGGCGATACGCTGGTGATTTCCTATGCAGGCAGTTCGCAGCTGGCAAAACAGATCCAGCAGGGGGCACCGGCTGATCTGTTCATCTCGGCCTCGACGGCATGGATGGATGCGGTGCAAAAGTCGGACGATATCGACCCCGGCACACGCCGCGACCTCTTGGGCAACACGCTGGTGCTGGTCGGGACCGGCAAGCCGGCCAGCGCGGATATCGCTGATCTGCCCGTGCTATTGGGTGATGGCAAACTGGCCATGGCGCTGGTCGATTCCGTACCCGCCGGACAATATGGCAAAGAGGCGCTGACCACTCTTGGCCTGTGGGAAAAGGTCGAGGGGCAGGTCGCCCAGGCCGACAACGTTCGCGCCGCGCTAAAGCTCGTTTCGACCGCAGAGGCCCCCTTGGGCATCGTCTATGGCAGCGATGCGGTGGCCGAGCCGGGTGTCGGCGTGATCGCGACCTTCCCTCAGGACAGTCACGCGCCGATCACCTATCCGGCGGCCGTGACCCGCGCCGCCGATACGCCGCAAGCAGCCGCCTTTCTTGACAGCCTGACGCAAGAGCCGGCAAGGTCCATCCTTGAATCACAAGGATTTACCGTCGCGCCATGATCCCAACCGACTGGCTTGGCCCTCAGGAATGGCAGGCCGTGCGCCTGTCCCTGCGGGTGGCCGGGGTGGCAACGCTTGTCAGCCTGCCCTTTGCCATCGGGGTGGCGTGGCTGCTGGCACGACGGCGCTTTCCCGGGCACGGGCTGCTCAGCGGTATCGTCCACCTGCCGCTGATCCTGCCGCCGGTCGTCACCGGCTATCTGCTGCTCGTCACATTTGGGACCCAAGGGCCGGTCGGAAGTATGCTCAAACCGCTGGGCATCGTCTTTGCCTTCCGTTGGACAGGCGCGGCGCTCGCCTGCGGGATCATGGGCTTTCCGCTGATGGTGCGCGCGATCCGGCTGGGGTTCGAGGCGGTCGACCCCAGGCTGGAACAGGCCGCAGCCACCCTTGGCGCGCCCCGGCCATGGATATTCCTGACCGTGACGCTGCCACTGATCCTGCCCGCGATCCTTGCCGGGGCAACCCTGGGCTTTGCCAAGGCGATGGGAGAGTTCGGCGCAACCATCACCTTTGTCTCGAACATTCCCGGCCAGACCCAGACCCTGCCTTCGGCGATCTATGCGCTGTTACAGACACCGTCGGGCGAAAGCGCGGCGTTGCGACTGGTCGCGGTTTCGGTGGTGATCGCCATGGGAGCGGTGCTGGTCTCGGAGTGGCTGGCACGGCGGATGAAGGGACGAGGCTGATGCTTGAGGTTGCCTTTCGTCACCGCTTTCCCGGGCTGGCACTGGATGTCGCATTCGAGGCACCTTCGGGGGTAACGGCGTTGTTCGGTCCCTCGGGCTGCGGCAAAAGCACGGCGATCAATGCCATTGCCGGGCTTTTGCGACCTGATCAGGGACGGATCGCGCTGGATGGCAGGGTGTTGTTTGCCGACCGCACCAACCTTACCCCACAGGCGCGCCGCATCGGCTGTGTTTTTCAGGATGCCCGGCTGTTTCCTCACATGACGGTCGAGGCCAACCTGCGTTACCCCTCGCGCTGGCGGCGCGGCGCGGCGCGGGACTTTGATCGCATCATCGGAATGCTGGCGCTTGAACCTTTGCTACAGCGCCGCCCCGACACTTTATCAGGGGGCGAACGTCAGCGTGCTGCCATCGGCCGCGCGCTTTTGTCGGACCCGGCGCTGCTGGTGATGGACGAGCCTTTGGCGGCGCTTGATGAGGCCCGCAAGGCCGAGATTATGCCCTGGCTTGAACGGCTGCGGGACGAGATCCGGCTACCGATCCTATATGTCAGCCATTCCGTGGCCGAGGTCCTGCGACTGGCGACAACGGTGGTTCTGATGCGTCAGGGGCGGGTGCTGCATTCCGGCCCGCTGACCCGCATCCTTGCCGATCCCGAACTTGCGCCCCAGCTTGGCGCGCGCGAGGCAGGGGCCCTGATCAGCGCCACGGTCGAAGGGCGCGAGGCCGACGGCATGATCCGGGTCGCTACCGCTGGCGGGCCAATGCTGTTGCCCGATCTGGACCTGCCCCGGGGCCAGGCGCTGCGGCTGCGAATCCTCGCCCATGAGGTCATCCTTGCCCGTGAGGCACCGCAGGGGCTTTCGGCGCTGAACGTCCTGCCGGTTACTGTGGCGCGGGTCGATGGCGGGCTGATCCAGCTCTCTTTTGGCAATGAGCGGATGCTTGCGCAAGTCACGCCACGCTCGGTCAAAGCGCTGGAATTGCTGCCCGGAACCCAGTGTCACGCCATCGTAAAATCGGTCTCGGTCCTGCCCAGTTAAACCGGGTCGAGCCATTGTCATTTGCGCCCGGCCGGGGAATTTGCTTATTCTGCCCCGCAAAAAAGACATGAGGGCAGTATGAACAGGTTTCTCAAGCTCGCCATTGTCGGGCTGGTGGCCTCTTGCGGGGGCGGCGGAAACTATAAGGCGCCGCGCAGTCTGGACAACGCCTGCGCCCTTGCAGCGGAAAGGCCCGCCTATATGCGGGCGATGAAGACGACTGAACGGCGCTGGGGCATACCGGTTCATGTCCAGATGGCAACCATCCATCAGGAATCAAAGTTCATCGGCGATGCCCGCACCCCGCACCGCTATGCGCTGGGAATCATTCCCATGGGGCGCCAAAGCTCGGCCTATGGCTATAGCCAGGCTTTGGACGACACGTGGGAGGAATACCGCAAAAAGACCGGCAACCGCCGCGCGCGCCGCGACAACATCCGCGACGCCACCGACTTCATGGGCTGGTACATGAACGATTCGGCGCGGATACTTGGTATCTCGAAATGGGATGCCGGCGCGCAGTATCTTGCCTATCACGAAGGTCGCAACGGCTTTGCCCGGGGTTCGCACAATTCCAAGCCGTGGCTGCTTAATGTGGCGGGCAGGGTTCAGCAGCGGTCCGAGCTTTACCGGGCACAGCTCGCCTCGTGCCGCTAAGGGGCCGGTTCGCCCGCCTATTTGCGGCGGGCGATCTCGTTTTCGATGGTAAAGGTCGAGGGCGGAAAGCTAAGCCCGGTCCGCATTTCACCCAGAATCACCGTCGTGCGCTTGCCGGTGTCATCAGTCACCACCCATTGGCGCAACTGCGTCGGGTTGGCGCTGAAAACCATCTGGATATTGCCGTATTCGGGGTGCTGGGGGTCCTGAGCCGTGACCACCGTGGTATTCTTTTTCTCGGCATAGCCAGTGACCATGCGCGCCTGCCCAAGGTTGATATTGGGCGCAAGGATCAGCGACAGCGGGGTCTTTGACAGCGGATATTGCTGCGGAGTGCCGCGCGTCTTGCCATCAAAGACCGCGACCTGTCCTGCCGAGGCCAGAACCAGCGTCCGGTCACCCTTGTATTCAAACCGGACCCGGTTCGGACGGTGGATATAGACCACTCCGGTCGAGATCGAGCCATCGGCGTTCACCTGGGTGAAATCCGCCCTGGCGGTCTTGAGGCCGTTGAGATAGCGCGAGATCTCATTCAGCGGGATCTTTTCTGCCAAGGCGGGAAAAGCCATGGCAAGGCAAAGGACGGGCGCAAGGGCGAGCGTTTTCAGTTTCATGAGCGGAATGATACCGGACCTCCAAAGACTTGCACATCACGTTCACTGGATGCGCGCGTGCTTAACGCTGACAGGGCCGTGAGCGTTCCTTACAGCCGGCGCCCGGTCAACAGGCGCGGCATGGGGTCAAGGCTAAGGCCCGCCGCCTGCCGCATGAACCCGCGCCGCAGGGGTGGGATGGCATCAACCAGCCCCATGCCGATTTCCCGCGCCGCACGCAACAAAGGGTTTTTGTTGGAAAACAGCGTATTGACCCCGTCCATACCCATGGCCAGTGCCGTGGCATCCGGGCGGCGCCAGCCCTGATAGCGCGCCAGCACCAGATCGGCGCCGATATCTTCGCCGCGACGGCGGGCCGCAACGATCACCTCTGCCAAAGCCGCCACGTCGCGCAGGCCAAGGTTCAGCCCCTGCCCGGCGACGGGATGCACGCCATGGGCGGCGTCCCCGACCAGGGCCACGCGGGGGGCAACGTAACGCTCGGCCAGCGTGAGATTCAGCGGGTATGAGAATCGCGGCCCGGTCAGGCTGATCCCACCCAGAAAATCGCCAAAGCGGGGGCGCAACACCGCCAGAAAGTCAGCGTCCGGCAGGGCCATGATGGCGCGGGCCTCGGCCTCGGCCTCGGACCAGACGATCGAGCTGCGATTACCCGGCAGCGGCAGGATCGCCAGCGGCCCGGTCGGCATGAAATACTGATGCGCCGTGCCGTTATGCGGCAATTCGTGATCGACCGCCGCGACCAGCGCGATCTGGCCATAATCGTGACCGACGCGCCGGATCCCCGCCCGCGACGCCACGCCCGATTGCCGCCCGTCCGCACCGATCAGCAGACTGGCGCTGAAACTGCACCCGTCCGACAGGGTGACGCGGATGGCAGGGCCCTCAAGCTCTTGCCCGATGACTGAAAGGCCCGGCAGATGCGTGACCCGCCCCCCCATCGCGGCCAGCAGCGCACGATAAAGGAACCTGTCCTCAAGCATATAGCCCAGACGGCCCTCTTCCAGCTCGGCACCGTCGAAATGCAGGCCAAAGGGACCCGCGCCCTCGCCCGGCAGGCCCTGCGTCGCCTCGACCTTGCGGATCTCTTGCGCATGTGGGGCCAGCTCGGCCCATAGCCCAAGTGCTGCAAGCAGCCGTTGCGAGGCCAGCGCCAGCGCATAGGCACGGCCGTCAAAGACGTCAGAGGCGCGGGCATCGGCCGGGCGGGTATCCACCACGGCCACCGACAGGCCCGCGTCAGCCAGCGCCAAAGCCAGCGCCGGACCATTCAGCCCACCGCCCGCGATCAGGATGTCGAAATCGGTCCTCATGCGGCGCACTATGACTTTCAGCGGCGAAATGTCCATGTGTCATGGTTGCCACCGTGCTCATTGCAGGGCTTCCCGCGCCGGGATAGCCTGCGCATCATCACCATAAAGATATTGGCTCGGGGGAAGCGCATGGATTGGCTCAAGGCATCAGCGGCGGAACAGGGACGTGCCATTCTGGCAGGGTTGATCAGCCCGCTTGAACAGGCCGAGGCCTATCTGGATGCCGCCACGCGCCATCCCTATGGCGAGCGGATCTATGCCCGCCTGACCCCTTCGCGCGCACGGGCCGAGGCCGTCGCCGCCCATGACCGTGCGCGGGCCGGGCTGCGGCGCGGCTTGCTTGACGGGGTAGCGATCAGTTGGAAAGACAATATCGACACCGCCGCCATCCCGACCGAGGCCGGATCGCGCCTGCTGCAAGGCCGCACCCCGCAAAGCGACGCGCCGATCCTGAGCGCGGCGGTGCTGCACGGGCTCGTCTGCCTTGGCAAGACCCATATGACCGAACTGGCCTTTTCCGGCCTTGGCGTAAACCCGATGACGGCCACGCCCCCGAACAGCATTGATCAGGACCTCGCACCTGGCGGGTCCAGTTCGGGCGCGGCGGTTTCGGTCGCCACGGGACTGGCCGCGGCAGCCATCGGCACGGACACCGGCGGTTCGCTGCGGGTGCCTGCGGCCTGGAACGGGGTCGTGGGCTTCAAGCCGACGACCGGCGCGATCAATGGCAAAGGCGTCGTGCCGCTGTGCCCCCGCTTTGACGTCGCCGGCCCCATCGCCCGTACCGTCGAGGACTGCGCCGAACTTTTCGCCGTTCTGCGCAGCGAACCTGCTGCCGATCTGGCGGGAATGGATACGCGCGGATTGCGGCTGATGGTGCTGGACGGCGTGCCCTTTGACGAGGCGCGCGCCGAACCGGTCGCCGCTTTCGAAGATGCGGTCAGCCGCCTTGCCCGCGCCGGCGCCCGCATCACCCATGCCGCACCGCCCTGCGTGGCCGAGGCGATGGCGCTTGCCGGATTGCTGTTCTCGCCCGAGGCCTATGGCATCTGGCGCGCGCAGATCGAGGCCGCGCCCGAGCTGATGCACCCCCCGATCCTTGAACGGTTCCGCGGCGGCCAGAATGTGCTCGCCGCTGATTACGTCGCCGCCTGGACCGAGCTTGACCGCCTGCGCGAGATCTGGCGCGAGCTTGTCGCGGGCTTTGACGCGGTGATCCTGCCCACAGTGCCGATCATGCCGCCCCCGGTAGAGCGGCTTTTGAATGACGAGGCATTCTTTACCCGCGAAAACCTGCTGACGCTGCGTAATACCCGTATCGCAAACCTTCTTGGTCTGCCCGCAATCAGCCTGCCAACCGGCCATCCGGCCTGCGGTATCATGCTGATGGGGCGGGCAGGCGACGACCGCGCCCTGCTTACCGCCGCCGCCGCGGCCGAGGCTGCCCTGCGTTGAACCAGTCATTTTCAGGGAAAAACGCGGCCCAAGGGGCGCAAACAGCCCGTGAAACTCTGGACGCATGGGGGGATTGCCGGTAATCTTGCGACAAAACGGGGCGCAACGACCCCGACTGAGAGGCAGTCATGGCAATTCCCGAGCGGTTCTCGAACCTGCCGGATTACGCATTCCCGCGCCTGCGGAACCTGCTCGCGGGGATCGAGCCCGGGGGCGATCCGCTGATCCTGACCATTGGCGAACCGCGCCACGCGCTGCCGGATTTCGTCGGTCCGGTCATGGCCGAAAGCATCGCGGAATTTGGCAAGTACCCCTCGAACGAAGGGACGGCCGAGCTTTTGGCGGCGATTTCGGACTGGCTTGAACGCCGCCACGGGCTGCAGATCGGCCCCGAGCGGATCATGGCCCTGAACGGCACGCGTGAGGGGCTGTTCAACGCCGCCCTCGCGCTCGCACCCGAGCAAAAGAACGGCCAGAAACCGGCGATCCTTGTGCCGAACCCGTTCTATCAGGTCTATGCCGTGGCAGCTTCGGCCATAGGTGCCGAGGCGGTCTTCGTCCCGGCCACCGTTGAAACGGGTCACCTGCCCCGCTTTGCCGATCTGCCCGCCGATGTGCTGGACCGCACTACCGTGGCCTATCTTTGCTCACCCGCAAACCCGCAGGGCAGCATCGCATCCGAGGATTATCTGGAAGAGCTGATCGCGCTGGCCGACCGGCATGATTTCCTGGTCTTTTCCGACGAATGCTATTCCGAAATCTGGCGCGATGCGCCCCCGCCCGGCGCGCTGGCCGTGGCGACGCGCATGGGGCTGGCCGACCGGGTGGTGATGTTCAATTCACTGTCGAAACGCTCGAACCTGCCGGGCCTGCGCTCGGGCTTTGCAGCGGGTGGCGCGGCACAGATCGCCCAGATGCGGCGGTTGCGCAGCTATGCAGGCGCGCCTTTGCCGCTGCCGGTTCAGCGTATCAGCGCCCGCGCCTGGGCGGACGAGGCCCATGTCGACACCAGCCGCGCGCTTTACCAGCAGAAATATGCGATCGCAGACCGGGTGCTTGGCAATGTGCCGGGCTATCAACCCGTGCAGGGTGGCTTTTTCCTGTGGCTGCCGGTCCCCGAAAGCGTCGGGGACGGCGAGGCCGCGGCAAAGAAACTATGGGCCGAGGCCGGCATTCAGGTGCTGCCCGGCGCCTATCTGGCGCGCGACACCGCCGCCGGAAATCCGGGGCGGAATTTCATCCGCGTTGCGCTGGTCGCACCGGCTGACCAGACCGAGGCGGCGCTGAACCGCCTGAAAAACTGTTTGTATCAAGGGGGTTGACGCATGGCGAGTTGGCAGGCGAAACACCGCGATCCGCTGTTTGACCAAAGCACGCAGGCTGCGCTGGAACGGCGCGGCAAAGAGCTGCTGGGTGCAGGCCTGGTCATCCTGGGCGTACTGATCGCGATGATGCTGGTCAGCTATTCGCCCGATGACCCCAGTTTCCTTTCCGCAACCGACCAGCCGGCGCAGAACTATCTGGGCCGCTTTGGTGCCTATGTCGCCTCGGCGCTGTTCATGATTACCGGCTTTGGCACCTGGGTTCTGGTGGTCGGCGCCGTCGTCTGGGGCCTGCGGCTGATGCTGCACCGGGGCGAAGAACGCATCATGCGCGGCATCTTTCTGCCGCTCGCCATGGTGCTGGTGTCGGTCTATGCCACCTCGCTTGCCCCGCCCGCTGACTGGACGCAAAGCTTTGGTCTTGGCGGGCATCTGGGCGATATGCTGATGGGGGGCATGCTGTCGGCGATGCCTCTGCGGGCCTCGGTCGCGATCAAGATCCTTGCGCTGCTGACCGCCATCGGCGCCGTTGCGCTGCTGGCATTCGTGCTGGGCTTTGACCGCAAGGAACTGACGGCTATCACCCGCTTTCTGCGCGAGGGGCTGGCAACCGCCCGGCTGCTGGCGTTGCGCGGCGTGGATCGTGGTGCACGCCTGTCCTCGGGCATGGCACAGCGCATAAAAAACCGGGGCGAGACCCGGCGCGAACGTGGAGAGGGCCAGACCACGCAAGCGCGTCGCAGTGCCCTGCCCGGCCTGCGCCCTGCCCCCGCGCCTTTGGCCGAGGATCGCGATTTCGCGCCCGAGCCTGAGCTTGTCGATCCCGAAACGCATTACGCCGAGGATGATGAGCCGCCATCGGATGCCGCAATCAGCGCCCGGATCACCGATGCGATCCGCACCCGCTCGGAAGGCAAAGGGCTTTTGTCGGCGGTGACCGCACGCCTGACCGGAGCCCGTTCGGCCCCGGCACGCAATGAGCCTCCGCTGCGGGCCGGGGACGACGACGAGGATCACTTTCCCGAACCCGTCACCGCCGCACCCTTTGGTGCCGAAACCCCGCGCGTGGTGGTGCCGCCGAAAAAGCCCGCCCCCTCACGCCAGGCGCAATCCGAGGCCCAGCCCGCGCTGCGCTTTGACGATGCGGCAAACAATTACGAACGGCCTCCGCTGTCGCTTCTGTCTGCCCCCTCGACCGTCGAGCGCCATCAGCTGTCGCAAGAGGCGCTGATGGAAAACGCCCGCATGCTTGAGGCGGTGCTGGACGATTACGGCGTCAAAGGCCAGATCACCGAGGTCCGCCCCGGTCCGGTGGTCACGCTTTACGAGCTTGAACCGGCCCCGGGCCTTAAGGCCAGCCGGGTGATCGGGCTTGCCGATGATATCGCACGCAGCATGTCGGCGCTGTCGGCGCGGGTGTCGACCGTGCCCGGCCGCACGGTCATCGGGATCGAGCTGCCGAATGCCCGGCGCGAAAAGGTGGTGCTGCGCGAAATCCTGGCCTCCAAGGCCTATGGCGACGGCTCCCAGCCCCTGCCCCTTGCCCTGGGCAAGGACATCGGCGGCGGGCCGGTGGTGGCAAACCTTGCCAAGATGCCCCACCTGCTGATCGCCGGGACCACCGGCTCGGGCAAGTCGGTGGCGATCAACACCATGATCCTGTCGCTGCTCTACAAGCTGACGCCCGAAGAATGCCGGTTGATCATGATCGACCCCAAGATGCTGGAACTGTCGGTCTATGACGGCATTCCGCATCTGCTTTCGCCCGTGGTGACCGATCCCAAGAAAGCCGTCGTCGCCCTGAAATGGGTCGTGGGCGAGATGGAAGAGCGCTATCGCAAGATGTCCAAGATGGGCGTGCGCAATATCGAGGGCTATAACGGCCGCGTGCGCGAAGCTCTGGACAAGGGCGAGATGTTCAAGCGCACCGTGCAGACCGGCTTTGACGAGGACACCGGCGAACCGGTCTTTGAGACCGAAGAGTTCCAGCCCGAGACCTTTCCCTATATCGTCGTCATCGTCGACGAAATGGCCGACCTGATGATGGTCGCCGGCAAAGAGATCGAGGCCTGTATCCAGCGTCTGGCGCAGATGGCGCGTGCCTCGGGCATCCACCTGATCATGGCGACCCAGCGCCCCTCGGTCGACGTCATCACCGGCACGATCAAGGCAAACTTCCCGACGCGGATCAGCTTCCAGGTGACCTCCAAGATCGACAGCCGCACTATCCTTGGTGAACAGGGGGCCGAACAGCTGCTGGGTCAGGGCGATATGCTTTATATGGCCGGTGGCTCGCGCATCACCCGCGTCCATGGCCCCTTTGTGTCCGACGAAGAGGTCGAAGAGGTCGTGAACCATCTGAAATCCTTTGGCCCGCCCTCATATATGGCTGGCGTCGTCGAGGGTCCGGACGAAGAGCGTGCCGAGTCGATAGATCAGGTGCTTGGCCTGTCCTCGGGCGAGGGGGGCGATGCCGAGCTTTACGACCTGGCCGTTGCCATCGTCGCCAAGGACCGCAAGTGCTCGACCTCTTACATCCAGCGCAAACTGGCGATCGGATATAACAAGGCGGCGCGACTGGTCGAACAGATGGAAGAGCAGGGCATCGTCAGCCCCGCCAACCACGTCGGCAAGCGCGAAGTTCTGGTGCCAGAGGTCTGAAAACCGCACGCATATGCCACTTGGGCCGGGCCGCTTAGCCCGGCCTTTTCTTTATTCGCCCTGCTCCTGAGGCCGACCCAGATGTAAAAGCAGCGCGTCGCGCGCGGCGGGGCGGATCAGCGACCCATGGCTTTCATCAGGATAAGGCCGGTGAATCAGGTTCAGCCCGGGAATACCGGACAACGCAGCAAGGATCGCGGGCGGCTGCGAAGGTGTTTCGGGCTGTCTGCCGGAATTGGCGATCAGAACCGGGGCCGGCGGATCCAGACGCCCGCCCGCCGCCAATATGCCGCCGCGAAACGCCCGCGCCTC
This sequence comes from Paracoccus sp. TRP, assembly GCF_000185925.1. Taxonomy (NCBI): domain Bacteria; kingdom Pseudomonadati; phylum Pseudomonadota; class Alphaproteobacteria; order Rhodobacterales; family Paracoccaceae; genus Paracoccus; species Paracoccus sp. TRP. The sequence goes on from NZ_AEPN01000001.1 coordinate 27,125, forward strand.
ACGCAGGGGCTCGCCCGCGTTCCACCAGGTCGAAGGATCAGCGGCGACATGCCGGGCGAAAAGGCGCGGCCGGGTAAAAAGCGCATGTAACACGAAAAGCCCGCCCAGCGAGTGGCCGAACAGCGTCAGATCCTGCGGATTGATCAGTTCGCGCAGGGCCAGTTCGGGCAACAGCGTGGTTTCGATCATGTCGAGAAAGGCGTCCTGCCCTCCGGTCGGGCGTTCGCCCGGACCGCGCAGGTCAGGCTGTGGCGGAACCGGCTTTTTGCCGGGCGAGGTCAGATCGTACCAGCGCCGCAGCGGATCAAAACGGGTCTTCACCGGGTAACCGATACCGACCACCGCCACCGGCGCGTTGGGCGCAATCTCTTCGCGCAGATGCCACAGGATCGGAAAGGTCGCGTTGCCGTCCAGCGCGACAATGGCCGAATAACCCTGCGCGGGGGGCGGCGCAGCGGGCAGGCCCATAAAGATGCGCCAGGGTTTCTGTGCCGGACCAATGTCGAAATAGCTGGCGCGGGGATCGTCGATACGCTCAGCCGGCTCCATGCCGCGCGGCCTGCGCTCTTGCGCGTGGGCCGATGCAGCCATGGCGATCAGCGAAGCCGCCAGAAGGTTACGTCGGGAAATGGGGGTCTTCATCCGCACCTCGGTCTGCCTGCGGGCCGGTGGTGAACGGGCTTGCCCTTGCAGGCGATGGGTTAGCCGGCACCGGTCATCCGCGCAAGCGGCTTAACCCTCATGCCCCATGACCAGCGGCGCGAGGCTGGCCGAGCGATCACGCTGCCCCGAGCCTTCGTCCACCGTCACGACCACCGACAGGCCCGGCTCAAGGTATTCCGCCATCTCTTGCCCCGGATCGATGGCGATGCGTACCGGCAGGCGCTGAGCGACCTTGGTAAAGTTCCCGGTGGCATTCGACGAGGACAGCAGGCTGAACTCGGACGCCGTAGCGGGCGAAAAGGCTTCGATCCGGCCAGTAAAGGCGCGGTGTCGCATGGCATCGACGGTAAAGCTGGCACGGTCGCCAAGGCGCATCCCGTGCAGTTCGGTCTCTTTGAAGTTGGCGATGACCCAGACATCGGGACCGACATGGCTGACAAGCACCGTCCCCGCGGTCACATATTGGCCCACGCGCACGCCTACCTGTCCCAGCCGCCCGTCTGCGGGTGCGCGGATCACCGTATTATCCAGGTCGATCCGCGCCAACTCGACCTCGGCCCTGGCCGAGGCGATACCGGCGCGTTTCGAGGCCAACCCGACCTCGGCCCCGGCAACGTTTTCACGCGCAACCGCGATGGCGCTTTCGGCCTGGGTCACGGCAGCTTCGGCCTGACGCAGCGCAAGCTCACTTTGATCGGCCGAGCTTTGCGCCGTCACGCCGCGCGATTGCAGCGCCTGCGCACGATCCCAGTTCGATTTCGCCGTATCCCTTGCCGCCTCGGCCGAACGCAAAGCCGCCTCGGCCGATTGCAGGCTGGCGCGGGCCGAGTGAACGCTTTGGCGCTGAATCTCAAGCGCGGCCTGCGCCCCCTGCAAGGCGGCCTGAGCCTGCGCAAGCTTCTGGCGATATTGGCGGTCGTCGATCCGGGCTATGACCTGTCCCTCTCTGACGGCCTGAAAATCCTGCACCTCGACCGTGGCGACATAGCCCGACAGCTGCGGAGAGATCGAGGTGAGCTGGCCCCGGATATAGGCGTTCTCGGTCTGCGGATGGGCCGGACGAAACGGCGGCAGATGCCAAGCGTACAGCACGATCAGCAGGCCGGCGATACCGGCAATCAAGGCGATCAGGGTCGGGATAAGATGGTTCTTGGTCATATATCGGACTCGGGATGGGGTCGGGCGGCAGCGAAAAGGGGCTTCATCCGTTCTGCCAGCCAGTCGCGGAACAGATGCAGCAGCAGCGCGGCCAGTGCTGCCACCGCCACCAGAAAGGTAAGAAAGTAAGCGTCGTTATAGGCCATGACATAGGCCTGGGCGCTGGCGTCCTGTGCGATCTGCGCCACCGCCTGCGCACGCCGCAGCGCCGCATCGGCGATCTGCGGGGCAAGGGCGGCGCTGCGCTGCGCGATCTCGGCCGTGGTCAGCGGGTCGGCGGCGGTCAGCTCTTCGCGCAGGACTTGCAGATGCAGGGCCTGACGGTGGTTGATAAGCGTCGAGAACAGGCCCGAGCCCATCGCCCCGCCCAGCGACTGCGTGGACAGAAACACGATGACAAAGGACAGGATGTAATTCGGTCCCCGCGCCAGCGCCGCAAGCAGCCCCCGCATCATTGCCGGCGCGAGAAAGAACGCCCCGGCAAAGGCGATCATCGCCTGACTAAGCATCATCTGCGCCGGACGGGTGTCCTGCGTGGCATGGCTGTCCATAAAGGCCCCGGCGGCGATCAGCACCAGTGCGATGATGTGAAACAGCGGCACGCGCTCAGCCTTCATGAAGGGAACAAGCGCAAGCCCCCCCAGGATCGAAGCAACCGAGATCACCCCGAACAGTCCCACCAGTTGGTCCTGCGTGATCCCCAGCACCTGAAACATGCGCGGCGCGCCCGAGCTTTGTTCGGACAGCACCAGCCGAAAGATCAACAGCGTCACGGTCAGGTGCAGCATCGCCGGACTGGCAAGCCAGCGGATATCAAGCAGCGGCGCCTTGCGATGCAGCTCGATCACCACGGCAACGGTCAGCGCCACGATCGACAGCGCCAGCGTCCAGCCCAGCCATTCGGTGTCGGTCCACCAATGGATCGACCCCATGACAAAGCTGACCGTCAGCCCGCCAAAACCGATAGCGATCAGCAACCAGCTAAGCAGATCAGCAGCAGCAAGCACCTTGACGCGCGGCTGCGAGGTCAGCGGCAGCGCATAGACCAGCGCCAGTGACACTGCTGCCATCCCCAGCGCCATGTAATGCAGCCCGTCCCAGCCGTTATCACCCATCAGCGCAGGCGAGATCACCCGCGCCAGCATCGGCCCGGTCGCGACCACGGCCAGCACCATGGGCAGGCCGAAGCGCATCTTCCACTGGGGCGGCAAAGGCTCGAGCATATACATGAAGGCCAGCGTCGAAAGCGGGGCCGAGGCCATCCCGGCGCAGAACTGCACCAGTACCGCCGAACGCAGGTCCGAAATGGCAAAGGCCGCCAGCGAAACGGCCAGATAGACAAAGATTGCGACCTCGGCAAAGCGGCGCAGACCGAATTGGGTGCGGATCTTGATCAGCAACAGCGGCATCGAGGCGCGCGGGATCATAAAGGCCGCCATCAGCCATGTCGCCTGCGTGGTGGTGATGCCCAGATCACCAGCAACCTGCGGGATGTTGGTACTGACAAAGCCCTGCGCCAGCCCCTGCGTCAGGCCGATGATGATCGAGGCACCAATATAACCCAAGGCCACCGGCCAGGGTTTTGTAACAAATGACGCCGCCGCCGGGGTGGCAGGTGGGGGCGTGGGCGTCGGTGCGGCCCCTTCTGATGTGGCCGCAGTGGCAGTCATGCTTTCCTCAGCTTCTCGGCATTTTTGGCCATCTGCTTCAGAGTACGGCGCGTCACCTCCAGATCCTCGGGCGGGATATCCTCGGCCAGCTTGGCGTCTGCCTCGGCGCGAAAGCCCAGCAGAGGCTCAATCCGGGCGGTGTCGGTCAGATAAACAGCATGTTTGCGTGCGTCCCCGAAAGTCGGGCGGCGCACGGCCAGACCCAGCGACTCCAGCGCATCCAAAAGGCGCTTCAGCGTTGGGGTCTCAATCCCCATTTCCTCGGCCAGTTCCGCCTGGCTTGCGCCTTCGTTGCGGCCGATGATGATCAGCAGCCGGGCGCGGGCAAAAGTCAGCCCGTAATGTTCAACGCGGTGCTCAAAGGCCGAACGAATCGTTCTGGTCAGTCCGATCAGCGTCTCAAACAAGGTCGAGGATTGGTCTTTCATGGCGTCATAGGGCTGGCTGAAACAATTTCATTAGCCAGCTAATTAAATAGATCGCGAGTTTCAAGTCCCCCTCGCCACAATGACGAAAGGGATGGGATCAGTAGTCGCGTTCGTAGAACAGGCCGATGGCGCTATCGCCCTCGCTATCCACCGAACCACGCGCGGTCAGCGTCTTGGAGACATCAAGATTCAGGTTCAGCTTGGTCTTGCCGTCACCGTCGACCTGCACATCGGTATAAAGGTTCTCGGACAGGTATTTGCCCGCCCTGACCGAGACCTTGCCCTGATCATCCGTCGTCAGGTCCAGATCGTCGAGACCGGTCGAGGCGCGCAGCCGCCCGACGATCCCTTCACCGCCACGCCCGGCCAGCGTTGCCACGGCACTTGCCAGTTGCGCGGCTTGCAAGGCGCTTATGTTGTCGAGGCCACGGCCGAACAAAAGCTGCGACAGCACCTCTTCCTGCGGCATCTCGGGCGAGGATTCAAAGGTGATCTCGGGGTCCTGCGCCTCACCATCTATGATGATGCGGGTGGTGATATCGTCTTGCTGTGTCTGGGCAACCAGCCGGATGACCGGGATCAGGCTGCCCTGCAGTTCGATCAGACCCTCGGTCATGTCAAAACGCTTACCCAGCAGGTCGACGCGGCCACGGATCAGCTCCAGTTCGCCGATGGGGATGGGCTGGCGGGCGTTGCCGGTCAGGCGGATCTCGCCCCCCAGCTCTGCATCGACGCCGCGACCGCGGACAAACACCTCATCAGGAGCCGAGATCAGCAGATCGAACTGTGCCGGATGCGCCGGGGGCGTTGCCGGAGGCGCGGCCATCCCCGCCTCGCGCGAGGCTTCGCTGGGGAATTCAAGCAGCCCGGCCTTGGCGCGGGTCTGACGTTGCGGCGGGCGTTCCGAACGGTGGATGATATCCGGGATAGCCTTGGCCCCACCAAGCCCGGTCGAGGGGATGCGCAGCTCGGTCGTGCCGACGTCGATCCGGCCCGAAACCATCGGCCCCTGTCCCAGCATGCCCGCGACGTTGATCGTGCCATTCACCCGTGTCTCGTAAAGGTTCGGGTCGCGCAACACGACATTCGCCAGCCGTACATCCAGATTCATCTGGCGATTGCCAGTCAGATTGACTGGGCCGGTCACGGTGATCGTCCCGCCCGCCTCGACCGCGCCCTGCACATTCACGTCGATCCGGCCGCCGTTGAAATCAGCATTCGCATTCAGGCCAGCCACCGCCAGCCCAAAGCGCGGCTCGGCCAGTCGGCCATTGGTCAGCGCCACCCGGCCCGACAGGGACTCAAGTCCCGGCCGCCCGTTCAGGCGGAGGTCGAAATTCAACGGCCCCTCGACCGAGCGGGTACGCAGGAAGGGGTTCGCAGCAGCAGCATTGGTATTGCCATTGACTGTAATATCGGCAGTGGACAGGTCCGTCGCCGCCGAACCGGTTATCCGCGCCTGCGTATTGCCCGGTCCCGTCGCCGTCAGGTTCACATCATAGGCGCGACCGGTGTTCTGGATACGCCCGGCCACAGTCAGCGGGCCGGGGAACCCGGGCACCAGCAGCGCAAGATTGTTCAGCCTGGCATCCAGATTAAGCCCCGCGGTCGGGTTGCCGTCACCGGTGACGCTGAACTGGCCGTTGCCAGCGCGCAGCCGGCTGACAGTCAGGCTGCCATCCGGGCGTTGTGCGGCGGCCAGATCAAAGCGGGTCTCGCCGGCAAGGACGGCATCGGCCTGCGGATTACCAACGCCCAGCCCCCGGGCCGAACCATTCGCGGTGATCTGCCGCCCGCCGCCCTGCTTGTCCACAACATGGCTTGTGGCATTCACCGCACCACGGAAACCGCGGCCCAGGAACCGCAGGTCATCGGCGCGCAGGGTCGCAGTCAGATCGGTCGCGCCCTTGCCCAGCTGGCCTTCGGCGCCGACATGCAGGCGCGGGTTCTCGACCGTCGCCGTCTCGATCGCCAGAACGCCGCCGCGCTCGACACCACGCAGAACCAGCCTTGTCTCGCCCGCCAGCGCGCCATCGACCTGCGTCTGACCAAAGGACAGGTTGGTTCCGGTGCCCGTCACGTCCAGCAACCGCGCGCCGGTCCCGTCATCCTTAAAGCTGCCCTGCGCGGTCAGCGCACCACGCCAGCCCCGGCCAAGACTTGCCAGGGATTTCACATCGACCTGCCCGGTCATGTCAGTGCCGCTGGGCGCAATGCGCCCGCGCGCCGAAGCAAGCATCTGTTCATTCGTCAGGTTGAAATCGTGGACAGTAATCTCATCCCCGCGCTGCTCAGCCGAGAGGCGCAGATCGGTCACGCCGGTCAGCGCACCTTCGACATCCTTCTGGCCAAGACGCAGGTCGGTACCGCGCCCGGTCAGCTCGATCCGGCGGGCGCCGTCCTGTTCGACCGCCGTGGCCTCGGCCGTCAGCCCACCAGACAGGCCGTTGCCCAGCACCGCAAGATCAGGAACCGAGAAGTTCAGCGTCGCATCCATCGTCCCCGGCGCGAAATTGCCGCGCCCCTGCGCGTCAAGCTGGGGGTTGCTCAGCCGCAGGGTCTGAACCTCAAAATTCCCGCCCTTTTCAACCGCCTCGACCAGAAGGTCGGTTTCACCCTTCAGGGCGCCGTCAAGCTCGGCCATGCCGGTGACCAGATCCTGCCCCTTGCCGGTCAGGGTAATCTTGCGTGCACCCGATGCTCCGGTCACACGAGCCTCGGTCCTGACGCTGCCGGCAAAGTTCGGATCGGCAACCGACAGATCCGGCATGTCGATGGTCGCGGTCAGCGTGCTTGAATAGCTGTCCAGCCGCCCTTGCGCCTCGGCCGTCAGGTTCTGTGCGTTCACCGTCAGCTTGCGCAGGTTGATGCCCGAAGTGTCACGCCGCGCGCTAAGCCCGATCCGCGACTGACCTGAAAGCATCCGGTCGGCATGTTCCTGTCCAACGCTGATATTGTTGCCCAGGACCTGCGCCTCGACATCAAAACCTTTGCCAAGCAGGGCATAGCTTCCCTTGATATGTGCGTCAGCCGTGCCGCCAACCTCGCGCCCGGCCAGGGTCGAAAAGCGCCCGATATTGCGGTGCTGTGCGGTAATGTCGCCCGACAAGGTAATGCCGGTGCGCAGACCCGAAACCGTCGCCTCGCCCTTGAAGCCGAAATCCGCGCCGTTGATGTTCATGCCCCAGAGCCGCAGCGCATTGCCGGGGGTAAAGGCAAAGTTCAGACCGCCGTTCAGCGTATCACCCATCGCCTGCGCCAGACCGGGGTCGGAATGGGTCAGGTCGTCCATGCCAAAGGCGACCCAGCCCCGCACCTCTTCAAGCGCCTGCTCGGCCGTCAGGGTGACGCGGCCACGACCGTCCACGCGCAGTTCGGACAGCGAGACATCGTCACGGGCGATATCGCCCACCACGCCCTTAAGCACCCAGCCCGAGCCCTGCGTTGCGTCGTAATCCAGCCGCAGGTTGCCCGAACGCACCGTTGTCGGCTTGTCGGCCCAGGGCAACAGCACCGGCAACTTGGCCGCACCTGCGTCCTGTCCTAAAAGCAGTGTCAGATGCGCGCTTTCAGGTGCACCCCGGCTGGTGGTGGCGAGGTTTCCGTCCACGCGCAAAGCATCGGTCGCCACTTGCAGCGAAGGAATGACCAGCCGGCCATCCTGACCAAGCCAGCCCTCGGCCAACAGTTTGGACTGGCTGCCGAAAAAGGCGCGGTGCTGGGGCGGAACCAGCGCAGCGACATCGCCGCCAAGCTCGGCCCGGAAGGCGGTGCCGGGCGCACCGCTCTGCTCGACCGAATCGACCGAGACAGTGCCGGTCACACGCGGCTGGCCGTCAGTTGCCAGCTTGATGCTGGCGTTGAAATCCGCCAACGGCCCTTCGCCCGCGATCTCGGCAGCGACAGCAGGACGATCGTGCAGCTGAACCGCGTTGACGAACAGACCGTCGCGGTCCTCGTCCAGTTTCAGGTCAAGGCGCAGAACCCGGGTTTCGTTGGAAAAGGCTGCATCCAACGCGAATTCGCCGCGCGGCCCGTCCACGCGATTGATGGTTAGTTTCGTCTCACCCTCGCCGCCCGACAGGTTCATCGAACCGTCTATGGCGATCACCGCCTCTTGCCCGATCACCGGCTGACCAAGCTCGACCCGGCTGATGGCGATGCGGTCGATATTCACGCCCACCGGCAGCTGGGGCAAAGAGAATTCGCGCGCCTCTGCCCGGGGCGCGCTTTCGCCGCCGCCGGGCAGGCGCGGCAGGATCACCCGCTCGGCCGAAAGCTCGTCGATCTCGACCCGGCCAGCCAGCAGCGCCGAGCGGGTCCATTGCATCGCGCCGTTTTCCAGCGTGATCCACGCGCCGTCGTCATCGGTAATGGTCATGCGGTCAAAGGTCGCGCGCGAGGACAGGGCACCCCGGAAACCGTCTATCACCACCTGCCGCCCGGCACCGGACAGTTTCTCCTCAAGAAACCGGGTGATAAAGCCCTTGTCGTCCTCGACCTGCTGCGAGATCTCGGCGGCGCTGTCCTGCGCCAAGGCAGCCAGCGGGGCGGTCAGCGCCAGACAAAGCGCGAACGCAAGACGATAAACCAGATCACGCATCAGAACGCCTGCCCCAGACCGATATAAACCTGCACCCCGCCGTCATCGCCATCGCCGCCGCCGACGGGTGTAGCGATGTCAAAGCGCAGCGGCCCGACCGGAGTGCGATAGCGAATGCCCGCGCCCGCGCCCGCCTGCCAGCCGCTGGCACCGGACCAGGCGCTGTCCTCCCACACCCGGCCAGCGTCGGCAAAGACGGCAAGACCGATGCGTTCGCGGATCTGGATACGCGTCTCGGCGGTCAGGGTGACGATGGACATGCCTCCGGTCTTGACGGTGCCCTCGGGCCCCTCGATCACCTCGACGCCAAGCGATTCATAGGAATGGCCGCGTACCGTGCCGCCGCCGCCAGACCAGAACAGATAGTCGCGCGGTGTCTCTTCGATCTCGGGGCCGACGACGGTGCCAAGCCGCACGCGCCCTGCCAGCGTAAAGCGGTCATCGGTGCCAAAGCTGTAATAGGTGCGGCCTTCGGCAACGACCTGCGCGCCCGAGCCGGTCCCATCCCGCAGACCGACAAAGGGGGTGATCCCGCCCGACAGCCAGTAGCCGCGCTTGGCATCGGTTGTATCGTCCCGCTTGTCCCAGGTGACCGAGGCGGGCAGCGCAAGCAGCCGGAAATTCGTGCGCCCACTGTCGTCATCGACCTTAAGGGCGCGGTATTGCAGGGCGATATCGGCTGTCAGCTCATCGCTGGGAATCCAGGTGAAGCCCAGACCGAAGGTGCCGGATTCAAGATCGTAATCCTCTTCCTCAAGGCTATCGACCTTGGCAATCAGATAGCCGGTCGTATCGGCGGTGATGGTCGCGGGCCGGTCAATGCGCAGCCCAAGGCTGTAATCCCGCCCGGTATCCCCCCCGATATCCGATATGCTGGCATCGACGCGCAGCCGCTCGCCGCCGCGGAAAAGGTTGCGGTTGATCCAGTAGCCAGTCAGCGACAGGCCGTCGGTGTTGGAATATTCGAAACCCGCGCCCAGACGGCGCAGTTTTTGCTCGGTCACCAGCAGGTCGACATCCAGCGTATTTCCGGGACCGATGTAATCCGATTCGGTCAGGGTGATGGCCGAGAATACGCCCGAGCGACGCAGGCGCTTGCGCACATCCTCCAGCTTTTCGGGGTCGAAACGCTCACCTTCGGGAAAGCCTGCGATCTTGCGCAGACGGCGGGGGTCCATACGTTTCTCGCCCCGGATCGTCAGCTTGCCAAAGCGCAGTTGCGGGCCGGGCGCCAGATGGATGCGGCTGTCCACCTGATTGGCGACGTGATCGGCGATGATCTCGGTCTCGGCGACGGCCGCCTTGGCGTGGCCGACATTGCGCCAGCCCTCGACCCCGGCCAGCGCGGCATTCTTCATATCGCCGGTGCGGGCGATCTCACCCCGGCGATAGTCGCGTGGCAGATCCGTCCCGGGTGCTACCGGCGCAATCTCGGCCCGGCTATAGCGGAAACGCGGCCCCGGCTGGACCGAGACAACCACCTGCCGCACCGCCTTGGGCGCATCGAGCGGTGCAATACTTGCCGCCTCTACCCCGTCCAGCCTGATGTCGATGACGCCCGAGTAATAGCCCTGATCGTAAAGCACCCCCAGGATGCGGGCATAATCCCCCCGCGCCGCCGCCAGCATATCCTGTCCGGCCACCCGGCCTTCGTCCTGGGCGCTGACCAGCAATGAGGTCTGCCTGATCGCCGCAAGCAGATCGTCGTCGCCGCCACTAACCTTGATATCCAGCTGAACCGGAGAGGAAGCGTTCCTGTCGCCGCGCCCGAACCAGCCCGAAAACGGCGAGGATGAGGCCGAGGACTGCGCCCAGACCACCCCCGCGCCGGCGCTCAATGCGACCGCGGCAACTGCACCTGCCCTGATCCAGCTTTTCATTGCCTGACTGCCCTGTTTCTGGCGTTTTGCCAGAGCATCGCAGGGAGTGGAGGCAAAATCCAGCGCAGCAGCCCCGTTCAGGGTAAATTTCAGCGGATTGCGGCCAGACAGCCATGCAATGCGGCCATGTCGTCACGTATTACCCCGACGGGCACGGCCTGCGGAATGCGCGCCATCAGCGGATCGGACAGGAAAGCACACTCGAATATCCCGAACCTGTCTGTGCAGGAACGCGCCACGCTGCCAGCCAGAAACAGCCCGTCCATCGGCATGAACCGCAAGGCAAGTTCGCGGCAGAACAGGCCAAACAGCCGCGCATAAAGGGCAAGCGTCGCCTCGGCCATGTCATCGCCCCGGGCGGCGGCCTCAACCACCGCCTCGGCCCGGCCCTGAGGCTGGCCCACGCGCATACTGTGCAGCCGGGCAAGACCGCGGCCCGCGAACAGCTCCTCGACCGAATCAATGGCGCGGCCCGCCTCGCCCAAGGCGGCGATCAGCGGCTCAGCCACCGATTGCGGCAGTCGGGTGTGGCCCTCTTCGGATTCAAGGCAGGCGATGCCGCCTTCGGGCAGTACCTTGACCGCGCAGACATTGAACCCGGTGCCCGCGTTCACCACCAGCCGCTGACCGTTCGACAGTGCACCCTTTGGCGCGGCGCGCAGAAAGCCCGCCGCCTCGCCATCCAGTGCCGGAGTGGCATAGCCCAGCGCGATCAGGTCGTTGATCAGCCGGGCACGCGGTGCGCCCGACAAAGCCCGCAGCCGCGCCTCGGAAAAGGTCCAGTCGCGGTTGGTCAGCCGCGCCTCATCGCCCCAGACCGGCCCGGCGACGGCAACGCAGACTGCCTCGATCCGGGGACTGCCCTGCTGGGCAAGATATTTCACAACTACGTCGTCAAAGGTCGCATGGTCATCGCCGCGAAACCGCGTGATCGCGCCCGTATCCAGCGCCCCATCCCGCGCCAGCGCCATACGCGCATTGGTGCCACCCACATCCGCCAACAGGATCGCCATGCCTGCCCCCATACATTAGCCGCAGTCTGCTGCGGGCCTTCTAGGCTATTCCGCGCCAGGCTGCTAGCGCTCACACCTCTATCGGGCGACCTGCTTTCATCCCCTGCCGCGCGGCTTCGGTTTGCAGGCAAAGCCCGGGAATGTTATGGCGCGCCAACAGCAGATGCGCGAGGCCACCATGACCGATTACATCATCCGAGACATCGCCCTGGCCGATTTCGGTCGCAAAGAGTTGGATATCGCAGAAACCGAGATGCCGGGCCTGATGGCCCTGCGCGCCGAATACGGCGAAGCAAAGCCGCTGAAAGGCGCCCGGATCGCGGGCAGCCTGCATATGACCATACAAACCGCCGTGCTGATCGAAACGCTGGTGGCGCTGGGTGCCGAGGTGCGTTGGGCGTCGTGCAACATCTTTTCGACCCAGGACCACGCTGCAGCGGCAATCGCCAAGGCTGGCGTCCCGGTCTTTGCCGTCAAGGGCGAGACGCTGCCGGAATACTGGTCCTATACCGACCAGATCTTTCAGTTCGCCGAAGGCACCGCCAACATGATCCTCGACGATGGCGGCGATGCGACCATGTATGTGCTGCTGGGCGCACGGGTCGAGGCGGGCGAGACTGACCTGATCGCCACGCCGACCAGCGAAGAAGAAGAGGCGCTTTTTGCCCAGATCCGCAAGCGGCTGGCCGCCTCTCCCGGCTGGTTTACCAGCCAGCGCGAGGCCATTCGCGGCGTCAGCGAAGAAACCACGACCGGCGTGCATCGTCTTTATGACCTGCACAAGAAAGGACTGCTGCCCTTCCCTGCCATCAATGTGAACGACAGCGTCACCAAGTCGAAATTCGACAATAAATACGGCTGCAAAGAAAGCCTTGTCGACGGCATCCGCCGCGCCACCGATGTGATGATGGCGGGCAAGGTCGCGGTGGTCTGCGGCTATGGCGACGTGGGCAAAGGCTCGGCCGCCTCGCTGCGTGGCGCAGGCGCACGGGTGAAGGTGACCGAGGTCGATCCGATCTGCGCCCTGCAGGCCGCGATGGACGGGTTCGAGGTGGTGTTGCTTGAGGATGTCGTCTCGACCGCTGATATCTTCATTACCACGACCGGCAACCGCGACGTCATCCGCATCGAGCACATGCGCGGGATGAAGGATATGGCCATCGTCGGCAACATCGGCCATTTCGACAATGAGATTCAGGTCGCGGCACTGCGCAACCACAAATGGACCAACATCAAGGATCAGGTGGACATGATCGAGATGCCCTCGGGCAATCGCATCATCCTGCTGTCCGAGGGGCGGCTGCTCAACCTCGGCAATGCCACCGGCCACCCCAGCTTTGTGATGTCGGCCAGCTTTACCAATCAGGTACTGGCACAGATCGAACTGTGGACCAAGCACGGCGAATATGCTCCGGGCGTCTATATCCTGCCCAAGGCGCTGGACGAAAAGGTTGCCCGCCTGCATCTGGACAAGATCGGCGTCAAGCTGACCAAGCTTAGCAAGGAACAGGCCGATTACATCGGCGTGACGCCCGAAGGTCCGTTCAAATCGGATCACTACCGCTACTGATACTGCCGGCACGGCCCTGAAAGGGGCCGTGCCCCGCAAATGCCGGGGAGGATGAGGAGGGGCCGCCCGCATGTCCGACGCTTGCCTGTTCTGCCGCATCGCACGCGGCGATCTGCCCGCCCATCGCGTGTATGAGGACGACCAGATCCTTGCCTTTCTGGACCTGCACCCGATCCGCCCCGGCCATTGCCTGATCATCCCGAAAGAGCATCACCCCTTCTTCGAGGATCTGCCCGAGGCGCTTGCCACCCGCATCACCACCTGCGCGCAACGCCTTGCCAGGCATATGAAGGTGCTTTACCCGGTCAGGCGCGTGGCGCTGTTCTATACCGGCATCCATGTCGCCCATGCACATGCCCATGTCGTGCCGATGCACCACGAACACGACGTCTCATCACAGGCCTATCTGCGCGACGGAGTGCTGGATTTTGCGATCGTTCCGCAGCTTGCCGCCGATGAGGGCGCGGCAATTTCGGATGCGCTGGCGGCAGCCTTTGGCGGCTAATCGCCGCGAACGCGCGGTTTCTGTTGATATTCGTCGGACCGGCGCTAGGCTTTCTCTTGGGACGGACCAAACCCCAGGGGGACAATCATGAGCAAGCGCGACGATCTGATCGCCAAATATGCCGCCGATCTCAAGGACAAGCTGGGCATTACGCCCGACATGGATCTGTTGACCAAGGTGGTCATCGGCTGCGGGCCGTCGATCTATAACGCGGATGCGGAAACCGTGGCTGCTTCGGACAAGACCGAGCTTGAGCGGATCAGGAACAACTACCTGATCAACAAGCTGGGCTTGCCCGATGGCCCCGAGCTTTCCTCAGCCATCGACGAGGTCATCGCGAAATACGGCAGCTCGAACCGCAACAAATATCGTGCGGTCGTCTATTACATGCTCTGCACGCATTTCGGCAAACAGTCGGTCTATGCCTGAACCCGCCTGACGGGTCAGAAGCCGGCAACCGCAAGGGCAGGGCCGCCCGCCCTTGCGCGACCCAAAGGGCGCCGACCTGGCACCTTAATCAAGCATACGCTTGATCGCGACCACCTGCTCGGCACTGGCGGCGCGAACATCGGCTGCAAGCGCCGCGGCCTCGTCCAGCAAAGACTCGGGCGGGACCAGCCGATCCACCAGCCCCCAGGCCAGGGCCTCCGGGGCGGGGATCTTTTGCCCGGCCATCAGGATCATCCTGGCCCGGGACGGCCCGACCAGCGCCCGCAACCGCTGCGGATCGCTTGGCTGCGGCAAAAAGCCCAGACGCATCACGGGGTAAAAGAACTTTGCCTCAGGCACCGCCAGCCGCAGATCGCAGGCCAGCACCATGCCCAGCGAACCGCCCGCCGCCGTTCCATTCAGCGCCGCGATGGTCAGACATGGCATCGAGGCGACACGGGACGACAGGCGCTCCCACTCGGGGGAAAGGGCAAGGCCTGTGCGCGCCTCATCCAGATCGGCACCGGCGGAAAAGACCTTGCCTTCGCCGGTCAGGATCACCGCGCGCAGGTCGGGCCGGGCAGCAAGCGCATCGAATGAAGCCGTCAGCTCGGCCAGCATCGTGCCGGTCAAAGAGTTGGCTTTAGCTGGGCGCGAAATGATGATGCGACCAATTCCGTCAATGAATTCACTGATAACCATCATTCCCTCCTTGGCCCCGGGCGCTGGTTGTGGCAGAAGCCGGGTGGCGTTATTTATCTGTTCTCGCCCTGAAAGGTGTTAAGAAATGAACCTGCGACTGACAAGCTCCGCCCTGGCACTGGCCGCCATGACTGCTCCGGCTTTTGCTGATGTAACCCCGGAACAGGTCTGGCAGTCTTGGGTCGAGTATTATCAGTCGGTTGGCTATAGCGTGTCCGAAGGCAAGCGCGAGGCGGCTGGCGATACGCTGACCGTATCCGAAATCACCGTCAAAGGTGGCACTCCGGAAGGACGGGTTGACCTCACCATTCCCCAGATCGTGCTGAGCGATATCGGCGATGGCAAGGTCCGCACCGTCTATGCCGATCAGATGACCGGCCAGGTGCATGGCGTTAACCCCGAGGGCACGGAATACGCTCTGCCCTTTACCATCGACCTGCCCGGCAACACCGCCGTTACCTCGGGTGCGATCGAGGATATGACGCATGAGCTCAACTATCCGACCATCGATATCACCCTGAGCTCGATCACGACGGAAGATAAAGAAACCAAACTGCCCGTTAAGATCGGCCTGGCGGATTCGGTCGGCACCATGCACTTTGTCGCAGGTACCCCCGCAAAGTATGACTATGACGTCAAGACCGGCAAGGTCACCTTTACGGGCGACATCACGTCCGAAGATGACGTGAATGTCAAATTCGACGGCAGCATCGAAGGCGTCGCAACCTCGGGCGACATGGTCGTCCCCGCCGACGGCATCGCCGACATCAGCAAAGACATGAATGCCGCGCTGAAAGCCGGTCTTGCCATGAACGGTCTGGCCAAAGCCGGTGCGCTGGCGGTCAGCTTTGAATTCTCGGGCACCGATGAATACGACCAGCCCACCAGCGGTTCGGGCAAATACGACGGCAAGGGCCTTGATTTCAGCTTTTCGCTGTCCTCGGAAGGCGTCAGCTATCAGGCCGGCACCGATGCGAACACCTTCGAGCTGGCCAGCAGCAACCTGCCCTTCCCGATCAACTACGCCATTGAAAGCAGCAGTTTCGACGTTCAGCTGCCCGCAATGAAGTCGGACGAGGCGCAGCCCTTCAAGTTCACCTATTCGCTGACCGGGCTGACGCTTGGCGATGCGATCTGGAACCTGTTCGACGCCCAGGGTCAACTGCCGCGCGATCCGGCCACGCTGGATATCGACGTGACCGGCACGATGAAGGTCATCAAGGATCTGTTCGATCCGGCCACGATGGCTGACGCAGACACCTCTTCCGACGAGGGTGCCGGCGATATGGCCTCGGACGAGCCGCCCTTCGAACCGATCGACCTGACCATCAACCAGGTCGCGCTGAACGCGCTTGGCGCCAAGATCCACGCCGAAGGTGCGCTGAAAGCCCCCGAAAGCGGCGACATGACCACCCCGGTGGGTGAACTGAACGCCAGCTACGAAGGCGTCAACGGCCTGATCGACAAGCTGAGCACCATCGGGCTGATCCCCGAAGATCAGGCCATGAGCGTGCGGATGATGATGGCCATGTTTGCCAAGCCGGTCGGCGACGACAAGCTGGAAACCAAGCTTGAGTTCAAGGAAGACGGCTCGATCTTTGCCAACGGCCAACAAATCAAGTAATCCCGCGCGGCGCGGCACCGACGCGCCCTGAGGGATGCTTTCGCGGGGGTCGGGCATTGTCCGCGCCCCCGCATTCATTTTACAAGGTGAACCGCATGTCAGAATTCGACCGACTCGAGACTTTGACGCAGCAGCTGCTGGCTGCGGCGCGCAAGGCGGGCGCCGAGCAGGCGGATGCCGTGGCGCTTGAAGCTGCCGCCGTCTCGGTCGATGTGCGGGGGGGGCATCTGGAACATGCCGAACGCGCTGAGGGGGTCGAAATCGGCCTGCGCGTGCTGATCGGTGGGCGACAGGCCTGCGTTTCGGCCTCGGACCGCTCACAGCGCACCATTGAAGAGATGGCCGCGCGGGCGGTTGCCATGGCGCGCGAAGCTCCGGTTGACGATACGCTGGGCCTTGCCGAACCCGGGCAACTGGCGCGCGACACCGACAACAGCGGGCTGGACCTCTTTGATCACGGCCGCGAGCCGACACCAGAAGAGCTGCAAGAACTGGCGCTGCGCGCCGAGGCAGCAGCACTTGCCGTTGATGGTATCTCCAAGATCGAATCCTCTGGCGCCAGCCACTCGCAGCGCCGGATGTGGCTGGCCGCGACCAACGGTTTCTCGGCTGGCTATGGGCGCAGCGGCCACAGCCTGTCCACAGTTGCAATCACCGGCGAAGGGCTGGCGATGGAGCGGGACTGGGCCGGGGAAAGCCGTGTTCATGCCGCCGACATGCCCTCGCCCGAGGAAATCGGCCGGCTGGCCGCTGAACGCACCGTCGCCCGGCGCGGCGCAAAGAAACCGCCGACCGGAGCCTTTCCTATCCTGTATGATGAACGGGTGGCGTCGGGGCTGATCGGGCATCTGGTCTCGGCGGTGAATGGCGCTGCGGTAGCACGTGGGGCAAGCTGGTTGCGCGATGCGCTTGGCGAACAGGTGCTGCCCAAGGGCTTTGACCTGCGCGAAGATCCCCACCGGCCGCGCTATGGCTCATCCCGCATCTTTGACGCCGAAGGGCTGGCGACCGCGCCCCGGCTGATCGTTGCGGATGGTGTCCTGCAGGGGTGGACGCTGGATCTGGCAACGGCCCGCAAACTGGAAATGGAGTCGACCGCCAGCGCCATGCGCGGGGCGGGTAGCCCGCCCTCGCCCGGCGTGACCAATCTGGAACTGACCCCCGGTGACCGCTCTGCGCAAGAGCTGATCCGCGAGATGGGGCGCGGCCTGATCGTCACCTCAATGCTTGGCGCCTCGATCAACGGCACCACCGGCGATTACTCGCGCGGGGCCGGCGGTTTCTGGGTCGAGAATGGCGAAATCGCCTATCCGGTCAATGAATGCACTATTGCCGGCAACCTGCGCGACATGCTGCTGCGCCTGATTGCGGCAAATGACCTGCATGACTGGCGGTCGATGCGCGTGCCCAGCCTGCTGGTCGAAGGGATGACCGTTGCCGGCGAGTGACCTTGCACTATTAGAGCAAGCCGCGCATGAAGCTGGCGAAATCGCGCTGCGCTACTGGCGGCGCGAACCGCGCTTTTGGGACAAGGACGGCGGTGCAGGTCCGGTGACCGAGGCCGATCTGGCCGTCAATGAACATCTTGAGCGACTGCTGCGCAGCGCACGCCCCGATTACGGTTGGCTTAGCGAAGAAAGCACCGACGACCCGGCCAGGCTTGAGGCCGAGTACTGTTTCATCATCGACCCGATCGACGGGACCCGCGCCTTTATCGACGGGCAGACCGGGTTTTCCAATGCGCTGGCACTTGCACGCGGCGACCAGGTGGTGGCGGGCGTGGTCCATTTGCCAGCCATGGGCATCACCTATACCGCCTTGGCCGAGGGACCGGCCCTGCGCAACGGCCAGCCTATCGCGCCCTCGGCCCACAGCTTCGAGGGCGCGCATGTCCTGACCGGCAAGCCCAGCCTGGACCCGGTGCATTGGCGCGGCGTAACGCCCCCGCTCAAGCGTGGTTTCCGACCATCGCTGGCCTGGCGGCTGTGCCTGGTGGCGGAAGGACAGTTCGACGCGGCGCTGTCGACCCGCCCGGCCTGGGAGTGGGATGTGGCGGCGGGCAGCCTTGTCGCCGCCCGTGCCGGCTGTACGGTCAGCGAATTGTCCGGCACCCCGATGCATTTCAACGCTGCGCGCCCGCTGACCGACGGGCTGGTTGTGGCAGCACCCGCGCTGCACGATCAGTTGCTGGCCGCCATGACACCACGCAAAGGACGTTCAGGCAGCCAGCTTGATGCCCCGCCGCACGGCAGCTAAAAAGGACCAAAGGCCGGAGCCGCTCTGGTCTAGTCCCGCAGACGACAGGGCGCGAATATGAGCCGTCTTCCCCCCGCGACCCGCGACCGGCTGGCCGACGCGATCACATTTCATCCGGCCACGGCCGAAGCACGCTTGCTGCGCGAGGCGCTGGGGCGCTTTGCCACCGGCGTCACCGTCGTTACCACCGCCGACCCGCAGGGCCGGATCGGGATGACGGTGAACAGTTTTTCCAGTGTCTCGCTTGAGCCGCCGCTGGTCCTGTGGTGCCCGGCCCGCTCTTCGACCCGGCACGACGCGTTTGCCGGGGCCAAGGCATGGTCGGTCCATATTCTGGGCTCGGAACAGCTGGAAACCTGCCTGCGCTTTACCCGCGGCGGTCGCCAGTTCGAAGGGCTGGAGACCGCCGAAACCGCCGAGGGCGTCCCGGTTATCCCCGGTGTTGCCGCGCGTTTCGACTGCGCCGCACATGCCGTGCATGAGGCTGGCGATCATTCGGTGCTGATCGGCAGGGTGCTGCGGGTGACCGTGGCCGGACCGGGCGACCACCCGCTGGTCTTTGCCGCCGGACGTTTTGGCCAGTTCCAGCCCGACGCAGGCTAATCGCGCTTTAACCGCCGCAGCAGGAGGGTGCGTACGATCAGCCGATGCGCCGGTCCTGCAACCACCATATAGGCCCGGCCACAGCGGTTATGCGTCACCACAGATGAAGTGATCGCCAGCTCTGCCCCTTGGGTCGAAATGCAGGTCATCACATCCAGATGCCGGTCCCGCTCGTTCAGCACCAAAAGGTCGGGTGTGGACTGTTCGACCAGAAAAGAACCCAGCTTTTCAGCCACACGCGCGTTGTCGCCAGGCTCTCGGCCCGACCCGCCGATACGCCGGACCCCGAACCGCACCGAGACCGCATCGCGGATGCGAAAGGTCAGCCTCATCAGCGGCAAAGGATGGCCGCAGATGTAATTTCATGCTTCAAGCGTGATCGGTGGCTGAAGCCGCCCATCTTTTACTGGTTACGGCAATTCAACTGCTCGCGTGCAGCCACCAGCGGCACGTTGTGGATCTGATCTGCCTTGCACCATGTCTCGCGTCTCCGTCACTGTGCTGCGGACACCAGCCCAGGTGACGCCGTCGACACATAAAACGGACAAACCCCGCAGCCGGGCCTTAGCTGCCCTCAAGCGGGGGCAGCGGCTGCGAAAAGATGTCGTCAATGCGTGGCACCGGTGCCGATGAGGTGGCAATCGCCCGGCCCGGCCCCGACAAGGTGGCGATCTGGCGGGCCAGCTGGGCAATGGCCTGCGACTGGGCGCGAGCTATGGCGGCGGGCCCGTCATTCGTCAGCGGCACCGATATGTCAAAGCTGCGCGCATGGTTCGCGCCGCCCGCCCCTTCGTTCGAGACGAAATAGCGCCCGCTGAGCCGATAGTTGCCGTCGGCCTGCGCCAGCGCCTTTTCGACCCGCACCTCAAGCCGGCGCTTGGGCGGCTCGGCCAAAGGCCACGGCTCGGCGATCACCGTGGCGCCGGACAGGTCCGAGATGCTGCGTGCCAGCGTCTGCGTAAAGGCGCGCTGCGGGGTGTCAGCCCAAAGCTGTTTGGTGTTCGAACGCACCGCCCCGTCTTCGGTCTGCCAGCTAACCTCATCGCCCGAGGCATATTGCGGCAGGGACACGTCCTTAAGCTCGGCCGTGCCCAGACGGTCAGGAACGCGCGCGCCGCTGCTTGGCGGATCGATCAGGTAGCGCGCTGTCTTTTCACCGTTCGAGCAGGCACCAAGCAGGGCGAGGCAGGCGGCAGAAGCAAGGATGAGGCGCATCTTATCGTCCCAGGATGAAAGCTTGCGGATTGCGTTCGATGGTGCGCGCCAGACTGCCAAAGGCATTGGCGGCGCGGCGCATCTCGCGCATCAGGTTGATGGTTTCGTTATTGAAGCTTGACCGTTCGCCATAGGCGGCCATCACGGCATCGGCCCGCGCGGCCAGGGCCTCAAGCCGGGCCGAAAGCTGCGGCAGGCGCTTGGCAGCGTCCGAAACATCCTGCGCTGCCGTACTGGCCGAGGCCAGCGCCGTGTTCAGACTGCCCGCGGCATTGCCGTCGCGCAGATCGTTCAGCAGACCCGAAGCCGCCTGCAGCGTCTCGGACAGGTTCTTGGGCAGTTGCTCGGCGTCCTCGGTCCCCAGCAGGGCACGGACATCGCGCAGAATACCCTCGGCTTCGTTGCCGATGGCGGCAAAGTCCACCGCCTCGATCTTGGCGGCGGCGGCGTCTATCTGATCGACCATCGCTGGCACATCGGCAGCGGCCAGCTTGACCGCCTCGGCGGCGGCGGCAGCTTCGTCCACCATGCGGCGCACCTGACCGACCGCGCCGGATTCGCGCAACTCGGTGGTGACCTGACGGATCTCGCCCGCAGCGGCCTGCGCATCCTCAAGTGTTCCGCGCAAAGCAGCAGGAATGGCGCGGGTGTCTTCGCTGCTGGCGATGGCGGTGATGCTGTTCATCATGTCGGTGGCGGACTTCAGCGCCTCTTCGATCGGCAGATCGCCAACCCGGGCAAGGAAGCCCTGTGCAGTCTCGCTGAAATCCGAAATATCGCCCGGCACCGAAGGGATGATCGGATAGGGCTCGCCCGAGCGGTCAAGCTCGGCCGGGGCGGCCTCGGACAGCGAGACCAGTTCCACCTGCAGCGAGGTACCAAAGAATCCGGCGCTGGCGACCCGCGCACGCAGCCCCGCCTGAACCTGACGGGCAAGGAAGTCCAGCGCGTCTTCATGTGGCGCGTCCTCGGACAGGCCCAGACGGGTGGGGTTGATGACCAGCGTCACCTCTTGCTCGACATGTTCGCGGCCCTGATCGTCGGTAATGATCCGCGCCGCCAGATTGCTGACATGGCCGACCGTCAGGCCCATGAACTGTACATTCGCGCCCTTATCCAGCCCTTTGACCGATTCACCAACACGCATGAGAACGCGCAGCGCGGTTGAGTCGTCCTCGGCCAGCTTGTTCGCCTGCGCGGTGGCCTGATCGGTTTGCAGGGTAAAGACATGCCCGTCCTCGACCGGTCGCCCGCCCGAAGTCAGGGTGGCGAACTCGGCCCCGCCTTGCAGCACCGACGCCAGCGAGTTCACATTCAGCGACAGACCCTGCGCCCCAAGCGAAACGGAAAAGCCCGAGGTATCCCAGAACACCGTATTGGTGGTCAGCCGCTTGTCATGGGGTGCGGCGATAAAGACATCGGCCAAAACGGATTCATCAGTTTCGGACAGGCGCAGGTTCTGCATCTGCCCGACCGGCAGGCCACGGAACATCACCGGCGCGCCCTCGGTCATACCGCGCGAACGTTCCGCCGACAGCACGATCCAGGTGCCTTTCTCGCCAAAGCTGGTCAGCGGCGGCTTGTCGAGCCCCTGGAACCGGGTCTGCGGGTCGTCCGGTTTGTCATCCCAGAACCCTTCGATAAAGGCACCGGTCAGCACTGTATCCAGTCGCGAAATCCCCTGCGCCGAGACCTGCGGCCGCACGATCCAGAACTGTGCCTCTTTGTCGATGAAAGGGGCAAGGTCCTTGTCCACGCGCATATTGACCAGAACCTGCTGAAGATCGTCGGTAAAGCGCACCGATTCGACCTTGCCGACGGTGATCTCGCGGAACTTCAGCGCCGTCTCACCAGGAGTGATGCCGGTTGCATCCTTGAACGCGACCGAGATCAACGTGCCGCGGCTGGCAATCATGTTCCAGCCAACGCCCAGCGTGACAATCAGCGCCAGAATGGGCACCAGCCAGATCAGCGGCAGGCCGGGTCGCACCGGACGAGCGGCGGGCTTGCGGGCAGGATCAGCAGGTTTCAGCGGGGTATTGTCGCTTTGCGTGGGCGAAGGCCTGTCCGTCATTCCTAGTCCTTGCGGCTGCGCAGCGGTAAGCCGCGCCAGATCAGTCTTGGATCAAAACTTTGCGCGGAAAGCATGGTGAAGGCAACTGACAGCGCGAATGAGACAGCTGCCGGTCCCGGATGGATCGAGGCAACAAAGCCAAGCTGCACCAGTGCCGACAGGATCGCGACGACAAAGACGTCGATCATCGACCAGCGGCCAATGAATTCGACCACCTCATAAAGATGCAACCGCTTATGCGCCGCGCTTACCGTTGCCGGCCGCCCCGCGACCAGCGCCAGCCAGCTGATGGAGACAAATTTGGCGATCGGCACGATGATCGAGGCGATAAAGACAATCGCCGCAACACCATAGTTGCCATAATGCATCAGATCGACCACCCCACCCAGAATGGTGGATTCGCTGCTGCCCTTGATCCCGCCCAAGGTTGAGGTCTTGAGCATCGGGAACATGTTCGCCGGAATGTAAAAGATGAACCCGGCCACCAGCCAGGCCCAGACCGCGTTCAGACAGCGCCGGTCAGGCGGCAGCAGCTCTGCGCCGCAACGCTGGCAGATCGCCTCGCCTTCCGGCCAGACCCGGCCGCAGCTGCGGCAGCCAACCAGCCCGGCGCGATGGGCGGTCAGGATCGGCCCGTCATGCGTGCTCATGCGCGGATCTCGGGCGTCATTTCGCGCCCGTCCGTGGCAACACCGGCGTCCTCGATGGCGTCCCAGATGGTCGCAGCACTGGTAAAGGCGTTGCTGGCCGCATTGACCACGATCAGCCCGCAAAAGGCCCAGAAGGCCGGGCCGAAACTGATATTTGCCAGCCCGCCCACCTTGACCAGCGCAAGCGCCGTGCCGATGACAAAGATCTCGGCCATGGACCACGGCCTCAGCGCCTCGGACAGGCGAAAGGCCGGGACGGCATGGGCATAGGGCGGGCGTCTGCGTGACAGGGGCCAAAGCGTATAGACCAAAAGCACCGCCCGCAGCACCGGAAGCCCGATGATCGAGCCAAGCAGCGCCACCGTCAGCGGCATCAGCCAGCCGTGGGAAAAGGCCAGCGCCACCCCGAAAAGCGAGGTCTGGTTGCCAAACCCCATGCGCGAGATTTCCAGGAACGGAAAGAACACCGCCCCGACCATCAGCACCAGCGAGGTAAAGGACAGCGCAATGATGCGGGTAAAGGCACCTGCGCGCGGACTGGCCAGCACGGTATTGCAGCGTATGCAGCGCGCAGTTTCGCCCGGCTCAAGCTCGCGCTCGATATGCAGCGCGTCGCAGCGCGGGCAGGCAATCAGCCCCGCGCCGGTGGTCAGATCATATGTGCCTTCGCTCTGCATTCCGTCAGAATATCGGGCCGCCGCCGCTGCGCAAGACGCGACAGAAGCGTGACAGAAGCGATTCGGCACCGGTGACATTGGCGCACCAGGCCACCCGCGCAGGGCCCAATAACATCACACGGCATGGCAGACATGATATTTAAAAGAAATCATGTACTTGAACGCGCCCTCATCACCCCACATGCAGGAAATACATGGTATTTGAAGCGTTAACTGGATTTTCACCGCGTTGCGAAAGACCTTCCCCGGCGAGCAGAGAAAGGGAAAGTTCATGGCCGGCAACGGCGGCGGCGCGCCAATCATCATCAAAAGGGTCAAAGGCGGAGATTCGGGCGGCCATCATGGCGGCGCCTGGAAAGTTGCCTATGCGGACTTCGTGACCGCCATGATGGCGTTCTTTCTGCTTATGTGGCTGCTGAACGCCACGACTGAAAAGCAGCGCAAGGGGCTGGCGGATTATTTCAACCCGACCATCGTCCAATCGGTGCAAAGCGGTCGTGACGGCCCCTTCGGCGGTGAGATTCAGGATGCCGAAACGAATTCGGGACAGGGTGCGGGCGCATCGCGCGACACCTTTCTTGCCCGCGCACTTGAAGAGCAAGAGGCCGAGTTCGAAAAGATAGCCCGCCATATCCAGAACCAGCTGACCGGCAGCGGGGCAGAATCCCTGCAAAAGGTCAATCTGCTGCGCCATGTCATAACCCGCATGACAGACGAAGGGTTGGTGATCGAGCTGACCGACCTGGTGGACGAGCCTCTTTTTGTCGGCGACAGCGCCCAGCCCACCCCAACGATGATCGAGCTGTCCCGGATTTTGTCGGACATTCTTGGCCGGGTCCGAAATCAGGTTGCGGTCAACGGCCATGTGCGCGCCTATCCCGAAATGCTGATCCACTCTCCGGTCTGGGCACTGTCGGACGCGCGCGCCCATACGCTGCGCAACCTGCTGGAAGTGGCCGGCTTTGACGAAAAGCGTATTCAGCGCGTCACGGCTTTTGCTGATCGGCGCAACCGCTCTGTCAATCCAATGGACCCGAACAACAACCGGATAGAGGTGATTTTATTAAGATGACCCGGCCAGATCGGGTGCCGTTAGGAGCATGTTAACCCGAGACGGGCAGACTTCCTACAAGAACGACTCATACAGGGTGACAACAGAATGTCGATTTCATCTGCCCTCAGCGCCGGGGTTTCGGGGCTGGCCGCAAACTCTACCCGCCTGGCGAATATTTCAGATAACATCTCGAACTCAGGCACCTATGGCTACAAGCGCGTCAATACCAGCTTTGAAAGCATGGTGATCAACCAGGCCCGGGGCGACGGATTTTATACCGCTGGCGGGGTGCGCGCCAGCAGCAGCCGCGCGATTGATCAGCGCGGCAACCTCGTGTCAACCTCGCATCCGCTTGACATCGCCATTGCGGGCCGTGGCATGCTGCCGGTACTTGATGCGTCGTCGGTACGCGCAGGCGAAAGTGCAACATCATCCAACCTGCTCATGACCTCGACCGGGGCATTCCGGATTGATGAACAGGGCTACCTGCGCACCGATTCAGGTCTGGTCCTGACCGGCTGGCCAGCAAATAGCGACGGCACCATCCCTGCGCAGTCGCGCAATTCGGCTGGCGGGTTGCAGCCAATCATGATCAACGCAAGCCAGACCGCCGCCGCGCCAACCACACGAATCAACCTGGGCGTCAACCTGCCCGCGGATGAGGCGGTGGGTGATGCGGCCGGCACCGCACGCAAGGTCGAGGTCGAATATTTCGGCAACCTCGGCAATTCGGAAAAAATGGAGATCACCTTCAAGCCGGATGTCTCCGGCACGGCGGGGGCACGAACGAACCGCTGGACAATGGAGATCCGTGATAAGGCGATTACCGACGATCCGTCCACCCCGGATGATGAGTCGCTGATCGGCGTCTACACTCTGGAGTTCGACAATAGCCAAAGCGGCGGCGGCACCTTGTCGAAGGTTACTACCGACGCCGGAGGCGCCTATGATCCTGAAAAAGGTACACTGACGGTTCCTGGTGCGAACGGCCCTATAACCATCAACCTTGGGCGCTATGGCGACAGTCAGGGCCTGACCCAGCTCAGCACGGATTTCACATCCGCCAATGTGACCAAGAATGGTTCGCCCGTCGGCAGCCTGACCGCGCTTGAAATCGACGAGAATGGCTCTCTGCAGGCAACCTATGACACCGGCTTCACCCGTACCTTGTATCAGGTTCCGCTGGTGGACGTTCCGAATCCAAACGGTCTGATCGCAATGGACAACCAGACCTACAAGATCTCACCTGAATCAGGGGCCTTCTACCTTTGGGACGCAGGCGATGGCCCGACCGGATCGGTCGTGGGCTATGCACGCGAAACATCAACGACCGATGTCGCAGCAGAGATGACCGATCTGATTCAAACCCAGCGCGCCTATACCTCCAACGCCAAGATCATTCAGACGGTCGATGAGATGTTGCAGGAAACAACAAACCTCAAGCGCTGACGCTGATCGGGACGATCTCGGACCATCCCGCATTATAGAAAAGCAAGGATTTGTTTATGAGTATTTCATCGGCTATCTCAAACGCCGTATCGGGCCTGACCGCGGCTTCGCGGGGCACCGAGGTCGTCTCTGCCAACATCGCCAATGCATTGACTCCCGGCTATGCACGCCGGGAGCTGAACCTTTCTACCCGCTCCCCCCAAATGGGCGGCGGCGTGCACATCGGCGGTGTCAGCAGGCTGATCAACAAAGGACTGCTTGCCGATAACCGGTTGGCTAAGGCAAGTTTGGGTGCCTCGGAAACCACTGCCGCCTTTCACGCCGCTATGGAAAAGACCTTCGGGGCCGGAACTGAGCGCACCTCGCTGGTTCAGGCCCTGACCGATTTTGAAACCGCGCTGACCAGCGCCGCATCGCGTCCGGACAGCGAGGCGCGCCTGTCGGGCGTGGTCGATGCAGCCGGAGCACTGGTTAAAAAGATCAACGACATTTCGGCGTCGATCCAAAAGGAACGCGCAAAGGCAGACAAAACCATCAGCCAGGACGTAACACGGGTAAACGATGCGCTCGAACAGGTGGCAAAGCTGAACAGCCAGATCGTCGTCCTTGCCGCCCAAGGCAAGGACACCGCTTCCTTGGTCGACGCACGTCAGGCCGCGATTGACGAAATTTCGGGCATCTTGCCGCTTCGCGAAGTTCCGCGTGAAAATGGTCAGGTCTCGCTGTTCACACCAGGTGGAATGGCGCTGTTGGATGGCACCAAGCCGGTGCGAATTGGTTTCAGCGCCGCCCCGGGCATCAGTGCCGGGATGTCGGTCGAGAATGGCGACCTTTCCGCTCTGACCTTTGACGGCACCCCCCTCACCGCCGCGCAGCAGGCAATGTTGGGCAAGGGCAGCCTTAGCGCAAATTTTGCCATCCGTGATCAAATCGCTCCCGCCTACCAACAGCAAATCGACGCCTTCGCGCGTGAGATTTATGCGCGCTTTTCCGATCCCGCCCTCGCTTCGTCGCTGACTGAAAATGATCCGGGGCTGTTCACAGATGCTCAACACGCGCTTGATCCCGACAATGAGCCCGGTTTCGCCAGTCGTATCGCCCTCAACTCTTTGGTTGTCCCCGATCAAGGTGGGCAATTGTGGCGGCTTCGGGCTGGGATCAATGCCGATGGGCCGGGCGACGCCGGGGAAAGCGAACTTCTGAGCCGTCTGGCGAAAGCAATAACAGATACCCAAAGCCCGGCTTCGTCCAACCTCTCTGACACACAACGCAGCTTGCAGACGCTTTCCGCTGAGCTTTCCTCGAAAGCGGCGACGAGCCGGCTGACTTCGGAAGCAACCGCGCTGCAAGACCGTTCGCGCCAGTCCGGCCTCAAGGAAGCACTTCTCGCTGACGGCGTAGACAGCGACAAGGAAATGGAAAGCCTGCTGGCCCTGGAGCGCGCCTATTCGGCTAATGCCAAGGTCTTTCAGACCGCTAATGACATGCTTGACGCTATCCTGAGGTTGACATGAGCTCTTTCTCCTCCATCGGCGATCTCACCCGCCCGCATCAACTCCGGCTGGGTCAATATACGTTAAAGGCCAAGCTCAACCGCCTGACTCAGGAGGTCACCACAGGCATCAAGTCGGATATTGCCAAGGCCGTCGGCGGTGATCTATCGGAAATCTCGCATATTGATTCGCGCCTGAAAATACTGACCACGCTTCAGCAGAATGCCTCAGAGGCCGGGATCCGGCTGGAGGCCATGCAGTTGGCATTGGGTCAAGTCCAGTCCCTGACGGACGACCTTGGTCCCAAGCTCCTTGTCGAGGCAGAAAATCTTGAGCCCAGCGACCTGATCTTGCGGGCTCAGGATGTCGAACAAAGCCTCCGTCAGGTGTTCAACGCACTGAACGGTAATGTAGGCGGTCACTATGTTTTCTCGGGTACGCGAAATGATCGCGCACCGCTCGGCGGCTTTGAAACCATGCTGTCCGAACTGAAAACTGCTGTCGCGGGGGCGACAACTGCGGCTGATATCACCAAAAAAATTGACGCCTGGTTCGACGCCCCAGCCGGAGAGGGCGGCTTCACCGACCTGATCTACCAAGGTGCAGATGCTAAAGGTCAGCAGGTTCCTATCTCATCAGAACACCATACCGGCAGCCGTTTGACTGCAAATTCTCCAGAACTGCGGGACGCATTAAAAGGTATGGCGATCATGGCCTACATTGCCTCGGCCGGCCAAACCATTGACGCGACCAACCTTCGAGAACTCTTCACCGAGGCCGGCGGCCTGCTCATCAAAGCAACTACCGGGTTAACCAGTGCCCGAGCTGAATTAGGTCAGCAGCAAGCGCGGGTGACACAAGCGCAAGCCCGGAATGCTGCCGAAGTGACAGCATTCTCAATCGCGCGCAACGCTCTGATCGGAGCAGATCCTTTTGAGGCCGCAACAGCGTTAAAAGAAACCGAAGCAAGCATTGAAAGCCTCTACATCCTCACGAACCGGCTTTCCCGCCTTAGTCTGACGGAGCACCTGTCGTGAGGTTTCTTTGCCTTCTTCTATTGCTGCTTGGCATCATCCATCCCAGCTTTGCCATGCCGGTCCGCATCAAGGATCTGACCAATGTCGATGGCGTCAGAGGCAATGATCTGGTCGGCTATGGCCTCGTCGTCGGCCTCAACGGCTCCGGCGACAGTCTGCGCAACGCTCCCTTTACCGAAGAAATCATGGCTGGTCTTCTGGAACGGCTCGGCGTGAACGTAACTGACGAAGCATTTCGGCCAAAGAACGTTGCAGCAGTGATCGTGACAGCCACACTGCCTCCTTTTGCCCGAACCGGATCACAGATTGATGTGAATGTGGCCGCGATCGGCGACGCGAAAAGCCTTTTGGGCGGGACTCTGGTGATGACACCGCTGAACGCCGCCGATGGTGAAATCTATGCCGTCGCACAAGGCGCAGTACTAGCCGGCGGGGTCGAGGCCTCGGGTGCTGCCGCTTCCGTCGTGCAGGGCGTGCCAACGACAGGCATGATCCCGTCTGGCGCCAGAATCGAAAGAGAGGTCGCCTTTGACTTTTCACAGATGACCAATCTGCGTCTGGCACTAAGAAATCCCGATTTTACCACTGCAGCGAGGGTGGAGGCGGCGATCAACCAAAAGCTCGGCCGGGGCCTGGCTGAAATGATCGATTCAGGGACTATTGCCATCGACCTTACATCCCAAGGCCGTCTGAATCCGGCGCGCATGATGGGCCAGATCGAGAATATCGTCGTCGAACCAGAAACCGCTGCCCGGGTGGTCATAGATCACAAGTCCGGCACCATCGTCATGGGGAAAGATGTCCGCATTTCGCGCGTGGCTGTATCACAGGGCAACCTGTCGCTGCAGGTGCGCGAAACTCCCGTAGTGTCGCAGCCCAACCCCTTCGCCCCGGGTGAAACTGTCGTAGTACCTCGGACAGAGGCTGCCATCACTCAGGACCCCGGAATCGGTTTTGCCGAAGTCACTGGAGAATCATCTCTTTCTGATGTTGTTGCTGGGCTCAACGCGCTTGGCGTTCGCCCACGTGACATGATCGACATTCTGAAAACGATCCACGCCGCCGGCGCGCTGCACGCCGAATTCGTCGTGAACTGAGCAGCTTACGACACTGCAGATCGACGATAATGGATTCCCACGCCAGCAGCGCCCGGTCGGGTAGGGAACACGTCAGCTTCGACGGATCACAGGATCGGTATGAAACTACTGAGCTGGCTATCATACTGCTCAAGCACACCTTCGGCGATGTCGTGCAGAACGCCATGCAAGGACAGGTTTCCTGTTTCCACGGCTTCCTTCACGAATGGAAAGGTCATCATGTTTTCGAGAGAAATCAGCACTGCCTGCCGTTCAAGCGCGCGGATTTGCTTCTCGGCCGGTAGGGACGCAATACGTTCATAGCCGGGACGCAAAATATCCATCCATCGTCCAACGAAGCTCGATTTTTCTTCCAACTCGGGTGCATGACCTGAACACATAGCGTGACAGCCCTGAACACCGCCGCAGTTGGTATGTCCGACGACAACAATATGCGCGACCTTAAGCGTATTGACTGCATATTCGATCGCAGCCGAGGTGCCGTGCTGCTCTCCGTCAGGCGCATAAGGCGGGACCAGATTGGCAATGTTGCGGTGAATGAAGAATTCGCCGGTGTCCGCGCCAAAGATCGAGGTCACATGCACCCGCGAATCACAGCACGCGATGACCATAGCCCGGGGGTGCTGACCGTCCTCGGCAAGGCGGCGATACCAGACCTTGTTTTCAAGAAAGGTTGTCGCACGCCATCCATAATAGCGTTGGATCAGATACTGCGGCAGGGGACGTGCTTGCTTCATCGTTTCCTCATCTGTCAGCCGCGACTTGATAACCGCAGAACCCGTAAAGTTCGAGCGTTTTGGCACCATCCTCATAACCTTTTCTTGAGGGATTGGTGCCAGTTTCCACCTCAATTTTTATGACCCGGCAAATGAGCGGCTATGACCAGGATTTCAGTTCTGACTGTAAGTGAGGCCGCGCGGATAGATGTGCAAAGGCTTGAGCAAATCATACAGGAACTGGGGGAAATCGCAGCCGGTCAGATCATCGGCATGGCACTTGAGCAGATGGCCCTGACCTTGCATCGTACCGTCTCTGCGTTCCAGAGGGGTGATCCGGGGATGATCGTCGCCCATGCAGACAAACTTTCCCGGCTGGCCTGGCAAATGGGGATGGTGACACTGGCAGCTGTCGCCATCGATGTCGGGGCCTGTGCCGAGCGGCAGGATTTCACCGCCCTCGCCGCCACCGTCGGTCGCTTGGAGCGAATCGGAAACCATTCGCTGACCGAACTGTGGGACTTGCGAGAGACACCATGAAGCTCAGCCCTTGCAGCCCCCGACCCGGGCGCTAGGCTGTGGTCAGAAATGCAAAACAGAGCATATCAATGACACCCGAATTCGCGGACCCGAGTACCTCTTCGCTACCCCTATGGCTGATTCGCCAGGGCGAGAACGAACCCGTTTTGCCTCCAGAGCTTGGCTCTGTGGCAGCGAACTGGGCAAAGGCGCAGGGTTTCATCGGCAGACCGGGGCAAATCTGCCTTCTGCCCTCGGCCCAGGGCGGGATCGAAGGGGCGCTTTTCGGCATAGGCCCGGCACCAAAACCATCCAGCCGACCAGCACGCGAGCGCTTTTCACTGGCACGGGCAGCCGAGGCGCTGCCCCCAGGCAGCTGGCGGATTGCAAACCGGCCTGACGGGTTCGATCTGACCAACGGCGCGCTTGGCTGGCTTTTCGCACAATACCGCTTTGACCGTTACAAGCGAATCGAACCGCCGAAAGCCCGGCTCATATGCCCCGAAGAGCTGGAGCCCAGGCGATTGATCGCCATGGCGGCGGGCGAATATCTGGCACGCGACCTGATCAACACCCCCACCTCGGATATGGGCCCCGACGAGCTTGAGCAAGCCGCCCGCGCGCTTGCCCAACGTCATGGTGCAGCGGTCGAGGTGATCCACGGCGAAGATCTGCTTACCGCGAATTTCCCGATGATCCATGCGGTCGGCCGTGCCGCCGCGCAGGCACCGCGGCTGATCGACCTTCGCTTTGAGGGCAAGGGGCCACGGCTGACGCTGGTTGGAAAAGGCGTCTGTTTCGACACGGGCGG
This sequence comes from Paracoccus sp. TRP, assembly GCF_000185925.1. Classification (NCBI taxonomy): domain Bacteria; kingdom Pseudomonadati; phylum Pseudomonadota; class Alphaproteobacteria; order Rhodobacterales; family Paracoccaceae; genus Paracoccus; species Paracoccus sp. TRP. The sequence continues at coordinate 59,021 of NZ_AEPN01000001.1, forward strand.
GCTCGATATCAAGCCCCCTTCGTCGATGGGGCTGATGAAAAAGGATATGGGCGGCGCGGCCAATGTCCTGGGCCTGGCCGAGACGCTGGCCCGCCTGGGCCTGCACCAGAGCATGCAGCTGCGCGTTCTGATCCCGGCAGTGGAAAATGCCATTTCCGCCAATGCATTCCGCCCCGGCGACATCCTGACCAGCCGCAAGGGACTGACGGTCGAGGTGAACAATACCGACGCCGAGGGCCGGCTCGTGCTCGCCGACGCATTGGCGCTGGCAGATGAAGAGGCGCCCGATCTGCTGATCTCGATGGCAACGCTGACCGGCGCGGCCCGCGTCGCACTTGGCCCTGAACTGCCGCCTTTTTTCTGCGACAGCGATGCAGTCGCGGCGGCAATCCAGTCGGCCGGGCTTTCCCACGATGATCCGGTCTGGCGCATGCCGTTTTGGGAACCGTACGAGGCGATGATCGAACCCGCCATCGCCGATCTCGACAACGCGCCATCGGGCGGCTTTGCGGGCGCGATTACCGCCGCCCTGTTCCTGCGCCGCTTTACTGGCCAGGCCCGGGCCTATGCGCATTTTGACATCTATGGATGGCAACCCAGCACCGCGCCCGGCCGACCCAAGGGCGGCGCGGGTCAGGGTATGCGCGCCCTTCTGCATGCCCTGCCGGAGATTTTGTCATGACCGTACCCGACCGCCGCCTGATCCCGGCGACCGAGCGGGTCGCGTTGGAAACATTGCGCGGCACCCTGCAGCGTCCCAGCTATACGGCAGGAGAGCCAGCGCGTCTGGCAGTGCCGGTGGCCGATCTGTGCCGCGCACCGCAAGGCGCGCGCGACCGCCAACTGAACTTTGGCGCCGATCTGACTGTGATTGAACGGCAGGGGGATTGGGCCTTTGTCCAGGCAACATCCGATAGCTATTGCGGCTGGGTGCAGGCGGCTGGGCTCGGCCCGCAACACCCGGAAATTACCCATCGCCTCAGCGCCCCCGCGAGCCACGCCTATACCGGGCCGGACCTGAAAACGCCCGAAACGATGCATCTGTCACTGGGCGCACGGCTGTCGGTGACCGGGATAAAGGACGGCTTTGCCCGGTTGGCGCAAGGCGGCTGGGTCCCGGTCCAGCATATCTCGGACCGGCCCGAAGCCGACCCTGCGGCGGTGGCCGGGCTTCTGCTCGGCACGCCCTATCTCTGGGGCGGCAACAGCCGCTGCGGGATTGATTGCTCGGGTCTGGCGCAGGCGGCACTAAGCGCCTGTGCGATCCCCTGCCCCGGCGACAGCGATTTGCAACGGAAAGCCTTTCCCGAGATAGGGGACGAGATTCGCCGCAACGACCTGTTGTTCTGGCCCGGTCATGTCGCCCTTGCACTGGATTCGCAGCGTATAATTCATGCCACCGCCTATGCCATGGCGGTGATCATCGAGCCTATCGCCGAAGCTGTCGCCCGAATCGATACGGCTGGAAACGGGCCGTTTCTTGGCGCCCATCGCCCGCCACCACCGGGAGGGGCCACCTATCCCTGACCCCCTATAACAAAGGAGGCATGCTTGGTTCATCTTTGGGTCCGCGCGGAAAGCCGCGCCAATGAGCAAAGGGTCGGCGTCACGCCCGAAGGCGTGGCCGCGCTGATTGACCAAGGCTTCCGCGTCACGGTCGAGGAAAGCCCGCATCGCATCCTGCCTATCGCCGATTACCGGGCAGCAGGGGCCGCGATCGCCCCCAATGACAGTTGGCCCGACGCCCCAGCCGATGCGATCATCTTTGGCATCAAGGAGCTGCCCGAAGACGGTGCGCCGCTTGCTCATCGGCACATCATGTTCGGCCACGCCTATAAGGGACAGCCCGCCGGGCAAGCGCTGCTGCGCCGGTTCCGCGACGGGGGCGGCACCCTTTACGATCTGGAATACCTGACCGACGACAATGGCCGCAGGCTGGCAGCCTTTGGTTATTGGGCCGGGTATGCCGGTGCAGCAGTGACGTTAAAGGCATGGGCGGCCCAGCGAAGGGGTGGCATCTGCGGGCCGGTTGATACCTGGCCTTCGCAAGACGCGCTTGAGACAGAGCTACGGGCCGAACTGGACGCGACCGGCGCCCCGCGTCCCCATGCCATCGTCATCGGTGCGCTGGGGCGGGTGGGTAGCGGGGCCTCGGACCTGCTGACGCGGATGGGGGTACGGGTGACGAAATGGGACATGGCCGAAACCGCAGGCGGCGGCCCGTTCCCAGAGGTCCTTGCCCATGAGATGTTCATCAACTGCATTCTCGCCAGCCCGCAAACTCCGGTCTTTGTCCCGCCCAATGCGGTCAATCCCGGCCGCCTGCTAACCGTGATCGGCGATGTGGCCTGCGATCCCTCCAGCAGCTTCAACCCGGTCAAGGTCTATGACCGGGTGACGGACTGGGCCCGGCCGGTGATACGCGTCGCCGAGCAACCACCGCTGGATGTGATGGCAATCGACAATCTGCCGTCACTTTTGCCGCGCGAAAGCTCGCTTGATTATGCCGGACAGCTTTTGCCAGTCCTCAAGCAGCTTGATCATATAGATCAGGGCGCATGGGGCCGGGCCGGCGCGCTGTTTCGCGACCATCTCGCGGCGCTTTCAGCGTAAAGGGGAACACAAGCCGCCCCGGACCGTTGAGCTTGCGAACCGATCCGGGACCGGAGGCGATCATGAACACTATCCGACGCACCCTTGCCGCCACGCTCGTCCTCGGCCTTGCTGCGCCTGCAGCGATGGCCGAGTTGAACGACCGTCCCCCGAATGCCCGTGACCAAAGCCCGGCCTTTCCCGGCCAGACCCGTGCGCCCGAAATCCATCAGGACATCCCGATTGCCCGCAGCACGCTTATTCGCGGGCTCGACAGCCCATGGGGGATGGCGCTTTTGCCTGATGGCGGGCTGCTGATCACCGAGCGTAGTGGCGGGATGCGGCTTTTCCGCGATGGCAAGCTTTCAGACCCGATCAAGGGCCTGCCCGCTGTCGACGCCCGCGGCCAGGGTGGTCTGCTGGATGTGGCAGTCGCACCGGATTTCTCCCGGACACGGCAGGTCTGGTTCAGCTTTTCAGAACCACGCGGCGAGGGGCGCAACAGCACCTCGGTCGGCACCGGAAAGCTATCAGCAGACGGAAAGGCGCTTGAGGGCGTGCGCGTGATCTTTCGGCAAGAGCCGGCATGGGCCTCGACCCTGCATTTCGGTTCGCGGTTGATCTTTGACCAGCAAGGGCAGCTTTTCGTCACCACAGGCGAAAGATCGCTGCCCGAGCCACGCAAGCTGGCCCAGGACCCGCACACCCATCTGGGCAAGGTCCTGCGCATCAATCCGGCAAGCGGCGGCCCTGCACCGGGCAATCCCCCCGCTCAGGGTGACACGCGGCCCGAGATCTGGTCCCTTGGCCACCGCAACCTTCAGGCAGCGGCGCTTGACGCACAGGGTCGGCTGTGGACGGTCGAACACGGCCCGCGCGGCGGGGATGAGCTCAACCGCCCGCAGCCAGGGCGCAACTACGGCTGGCCAATCATCACCTATGGGCAGGATTACAGCGGCGCGCCCATCGGCCAGGGCATCACCCAACGCGAGGGGATGGAGCAGCCGGTCTATTACTGGGACCCGGTCATCGCCCCCAGCGGCATGGTCTTTTATCAGGGCACAATGTTTCCCGAGCTGCGCGGCGACGCGCTGATCGGCGGCCTGCAAGCACAGGCCGTGGTGCGCCTGCGGATCACCGGCGACCGCGTCAGCGGCGAACAGCGCCTTGTCGAGGGCATCGGCCGCGTCCGCGATATCGAGGTTGCCCCCGATGGCGCGATCCTGATCCTGACCGACGGCGGAGCGTTGATCCGGCTTGCCCGGGGCTGAGGGTCAGACCGGACGTTGCAGGTTGTCCTCTTCCTCTTCGGGGGACAGGCCCAAAGCCTCCATCCCGGCTTCGAGGTAATCGGCAAGCTGGGGCTCGCCCATCAGGTAATCCTCGGTCGGGGTGCGGCGCTCGGCCTTGGCGGTGCGAATCGCCTCGGTCAGATCTTCGGCGGCAAAGGTATCGCGGCCAATCCACATCACCGCGACAAGGCTTGCCTGCTCATCCTCGTTCAGACCGGCGATGAATTCGGCAAGCTCGGTTTCGGTTCCATGGCCCCTGCGCTGCCCGCTATGCGCCCAAGGGTTTACCCCGCTGTCATATTCGCGCGCGCGGATGATGACATGGGCGATCTTTTCGGGGCTGATTTCCAGCATGGCTGCACCTCCGGTCTTTGCCCCTTTGTCGCGCCGGGCAACGACGGGGTCAATCACGGCCGTACGGTCACCGTCCAAACAGCCGCTCGATATCCGAAAGCTTGAGCTCGATCCAGGTCGGGCGGCCATGGTTGCACTGGCCCGACTTCGGCACCCGCTCCATCTCGCGCAGCAGGGCGTTCATCTCATCCGCCGTCATGCGCCGTCCCGAACGGACCGAGCCGTGACAGGCCATTGAGGACAGGACCGCGTCGACCCGCGCCCGCAGCCGCTCGGATGTGCCCTGATCGGCCAGATCGTCGAGAATGTCGCGGATCAGTCGCTGGACGTTCAGCCGTTTGACCAGCACCGGCACCTCGCGTACCGCCACCGCACCGCCGCCGAAAGGTTCAATCACCAGACCCAGCTCGGCCAGATCCCCGGCGATTGAAAGAATCCGCTGGGCGTCGGCCTCGGACAGTTCGACGATCTCGGGGATCAGCAGGGCCTGACTGGCGATGCCGTTCGTCTCTTGCTGCGCCTTCAGCCGCTCATAAACCAGCCGCTCATGCGCGGCGTGCTGGTCGACGATGACGATGCCATTGGCGGTCTGGGCGATGATCCAGTTTTCGTGCAGTTGCGCGCGGGCCGCGCCCAGCGGGGCGTCGGTCTGCGCCTCGCCCCCGGGCTCCGGCTCGACGCGGGCCGAGGGCGATTCGGCAAAGCCCGGCGCCTGCAGGGCAAGGCTGGCTGCAATCGCCGGAGCCGAGGGGCGAGAGGGGGCGTAGCTTGCCTGATAGCGGCGCGGAGCTTCGGGCTGCGGCTCAGGCCGCGCAAGACCCAGCGCCGCCGTTGCCACAGTCGATGAGACACGATGCCCCGCCCCCGCCAGCGCGTGACGCAGGGCCGAAACGACCAGCCCGCGCGCGATCCCCGGTTCGCGGAAACGCACCTCGGCCTTGGCGGGGTGGACGTTAACATCGACCTGATGCGGGTCGCAGGTCACAAACAGCACCGCCGCCGGGTGACGCCCCGAAGGCAGCACATCCATATAACCGGCCCGCAGCGCCCCGGTCAGCAGCTTGTCGCGAACCGGACGACCGTTCACGTAAAGATGCTGCGCAACCGCCGCGCCGCGCGAATAGGTCGGCAAGGCGGCAAAGCCGGTCAGAGTGATACCGTCCCGCTCGGCGTCGATCGGCAGGGCGTTGTCGATAAAATCGCGACCCATGACCCGCGACAGCCGTGTTTGCAGGGCGCCGAACAGATCACCCTGTTCGGCATCGGCGCGGAACAGTACCCGCGCCTCGTCCTCATCGGTCAGGATAAAGCCGACATAGGGTTCGGCCATGGCAAGGCGGCGGATGACATCGGCCACGGCCTGCGTCTCGGCCCGGTCCGTGCGCAGAAACTTGAGCCGGGCAGGGGTGGCAAAGAACAGATCGCGCAGTTCGACCACCGTGCCCCGATTGCCAGCGGCAGGCTTGACCGAACCGATACGACCGCCCGAGACCGAGATTTCAGCCCCGTCAAACCCCGCAGCACGGCTGGCAATACGCAGTCGCCCGACCGCGCCCAGGCTGGGCAAAGCCTCACCGCGAAAACCAAAGCTGCGAATATCCAGCAGGTCGCTGCCGTCGATCTTGCTGGTCGCATGGCGGGCAAGCGCCAGAGGCAAGTCCTCGGCAGTCATGCCGCAACCGTCATCGGTAACGCGGATCAGCGCCTTGCCACCCTTGGCAATCGCCACCTCGATGCGGGTGGCACCGGCATCCAATGCGTTCTCGACCAGTTCCTTGACCGCCGAGGCCGGCCGCTCGACCACCTCACCAGCGGCAATGCGGTTGGCGGCCGCCTCGTCCAGTTGCCGGATCACCGGGCGCATATTGGGGTCATGGGTGTTCATAACCCCATATTTAGCAGTTTCGGGCAAGGCGGGAAAGGATTCGTCAGTCGGTCGCCTCAACCCCGTCGGGCCGACCGACCAGAACAAAGCGAATCTGATCGGAATGCAGCAGGCGACGCGCGACGCGCTGCACATCCTCGGCAGTGACGGCCTCAATCTTGCTGTTCCGGGTATTCACGTAATCAGCCGGCAGGCCGATCAGCTGCATCCCCGCCAGAATCGACGCGATCTTGCCATTGCCATCGAAACGCAGCGGATATTCCCCGGTCAGGTAGGTCTTGGCATCGGCCAGTTCCTTTTCGGTCACGCCTTCGGTGACAAAACGGTCCCAGACCTGCCGGATCAGATCAACCGCCTCGGCCACCTTGTCATTGGCGCTGGCCATGCCACCCTGCCATGTCTCGCCATAGACACCATTCGACAGACCGGTGCCCACGCCATAGGTCAGGCCACGTTTTTCGCGGATCTCTTCCATCAGGCGCGAGGAAAAACCGCCGCCGCCAAGAATGTGATCCGCGACGAAGGCCGCGAAATAATCCGGGTCGGACATGGGCAGACCGGGTTGGGCAAAATTCACCACGGTTTGCGGGCTGTCCCAATCTATCACCGTCACGCCTCCGGTCAGTTGCAGGCTGGCGGGCTGGGGCAAGGGGGCCGAGCCGGTTTCAGGCAGCCCGCCCAGCACGCTGTCGATCAGCTTGCCCAGTTCCTCGCCAGTGATGTCGCCCGCCGCCGCGACGACCACGCGATCCCGGGCGAGGATACGATCCTTGGCGGCGACCAGATCATCACGGGTCAGGCTGGCAACGGATCCGGCAGTGCCGTTGACCGAGGTGGCATAGGGATGATCGCCCCATGCCTGTCGGGCCAGTTCCTTGGCGGCAATGGCATTGGGATCGGTCGCTTCGGAACGGATCACCGCTTGCAACTGTCCGCGCACCCGCTCGACCGCGTCGGGGTCAAAACGCGGCTCGGTCAGCGCCTGACGCAGCAGCCCGGCTGCCTGATCGCGGTTTTCGGTCAACATACGGGCGCTGACGATCAGCGCGTCATCGCCAACGTCAAAGCGGTTCTGCGCGCCCAGCCCCTCGACCGCCTCGGCATATTGGACCGAGCTCATGTCGCCCGAGCCTTCCTCAAGCAAGGCGGTCATCAGGCTGATCTGGCCGCGCTTGCCGGGCGCATCAAGGCTGGCGCCGCCCCTGAACATCAGCGACAGCGCAGTAAAGGGAATCGAGTGATCTTCGACCAGCCACACCTTGATGCCACCGGGCGAGGTAATCTCCTGAATATCAATAGCGCGCGCACCCTGACCCATGGCAGTCAGGCTGACCAGCGCAGCAAAGGCGAGGGTAAAGACAGCGCGGATCATTCGATTTCCCCTGATTTGGCGGCGTCTGCCGAGGCCGATCTTGCAGCCTCGTCCGTCGTGCCAGGCGCGGGCAAGAGCCAGCCGGTGACGCTGACCTTGCTGTCGAGCACCAGTTTTGCGGCGGCACGGATATCCTCGGGCGTTACAGCGGCAAGGATATCCGGCCAGTCGTTCACATCCTCGACCGTCAGACCGACCGCCAGGCCCTGACCATAATCATAGGCGCGGCCATGCGCCGAATCCTGGGCATAGACGCGGGCGGCGCGGATGCTGGTCTTGACCCGTTCAAGCTGGGCAGGGTCGGGACCGTCGGTCAGGAATTTCGTCAGCGCCGCGTCCAGAGCCGCCTCGGCCTCGTCATTCGGGACGCCCGGCACCGGCACCAGCGAGATGCCAAAGGTGGTCGGATCGACCGACAGCCCGTCATAGAAGGCATTGACGTAAAGCGCCTTGCCGGTCAGCACCAGATCGCGCGCCAGAACCGAGGTCTGGGCCGAGCCGGCCAACAGATCGGCCAGCACAGTCAAGGCAGCGGCGGTCTGTTGGTCACCGGGGTTGCGTTCGGGCGCAATCACAGTGCGGATCAGCACCGGCTGAGCCACACGGGCGTCAACACGCTCAATGCGGCGGGGCGAGCGCTGGACCGGCTCTTGCGGGCGCGGTTTGCGGGCGGCGTCGGGTTTGGGCGGCACCGGACCGTAATATTTCTGCGCAAGTTCGCGGACCTGATCGGCGGTTACGTCGCCCGCCACCACCAGCACGGCGGCATTGGGCGCGTAATGGGCATCGTACCAGGCGATCGCGTCCTCGCGCGTCAGACCCTCCATCTCCTGGCGCCAGCCGATCACCGGGCGGCCATAGGGATGGTTATAGAACTGAACCGCGCTGCGCTCTTCGGCGAATTGCGAACCGGGGTCGCTGTCGGTGCGCTGCGAGCGTTCTTCAAGCACCACCTGCCGTTCGGCCTGCCAGTCATCCTCACCAATACGCAGATTCGCCATGCGGTCTGATTCCATCTCCATGATCAGCGGCAGGCGATCGCTGGCGATACGCTGGAAATAGGTGGTGAAATCATAGCTGGTAAAGGCGTTGTCCATGCCGCCATTGGCGGTCACGGTTTTGGACAGCTCACCCGCTGCCAGCTTGTCAGTGCCCTTGAACATCAAATGCTCGAGATAATGGGCAATGCCCGACTTGCCGGGCTGTTCATCAGCCGAGCCGATCCGATACCACAGCATCTGCACGACAACCGGGGCGCGGTGATCCTCGATCACCACGGCCTCAAGCCCGTTATCAAGCGTGAAGTGGCTGATTCCCTTTGGCATCTCGGCCAGTGCAGGCGTGGCGGCCAGCACCAGTGCAAAAGGTGTCAGGCGGGAAAGGATATTCATGGGCAGGCTCCGGTTCCGGGTGCGCGCCCAAAAGCTGCCTTGCCCGGCGCGGGCGCGCAAGCCTGCCGCCCGTCACCTAAGCGTGATACGCGCGGAATCAGTCGCGCAACACGCTTCTTTCAGGGGCTGCCGGCGCAGGCACACCCCGGTTGCGCGGCGGCGCGGCGGGCAGCAGCACGCCGGTCGGGCGCCAACGCTCAAGCTCGGCCCAGCTGTCCAGCGTCATCGGCTCATAGGCGCGGTAATAGACATTGGTCCGCGCCAGCACCTCAAGCAGGCGACGCGAATGACGGCTACGCCATTGGGCATCCTCTTGCGCGGTGGTCTGGCGGATGGTGCCGTCGCGGCCCAGCCGCGAGCTATAGGCGATCAGCGCCCCATCCGCTGCCCCGACCCCCTGGGCCGAAAGCTGCGCCGGGTTACCCCCCAGGGCGGCAACGGCATCGGCGCGCGGCGTCGGATCGGTAATATTCGAGCCACCCGGCGTCGGAGCCGGCAGGTCGTTCAGATCCGTCGGCATTTGCAGCGGCTTGGTGGGCAGGATGGCGAATTCGTCGGGACTTGTCCGCCCGGCATTGATGTTCATCAGGTGCGGATCGGTGCTGCAGGCGGCAAGGCCCAGCATGGTCAAGATCAGTGCGATCGCCCGCATCTTCCGTCCCTCTTATTCGTCCCGCGCCGTTCTTAGCGCGTATTCCCGTCCTCGTCACGGGTCTTGTCGTCAAAGGCCGCATCGCCCGACGCCTCGGGCTGCGCCGCAGGTTCGGGCTGGCGGGATCTGGCCTGCCGGGGCTTGGCCGGAGCCTTGCGCTTTTTTGCACCCTTCTTGCTTTCCGGCGGCTGCAGAACCAGCCCCAAAGCACCAAGAAAGATGGCAATATCCGCGACGTTGAAACTATAGGGGTTGCGCCAGCCGGGCAACGACATGTTCAGGAAATCCGCGACCGCCCCATAGGTCAGCCGGTCCACGACATTGCCCAAAGCCCCGCCGATCAGCAGCCCCGCCGCGATCTGGGCAAAGCGCGAAGGCTTTGCCTGTCGGATCCAGATCACGACCCACAGACAGACCGCCAGCGCAATCGCGATCAGAACCCAGCGCATGATGTCGACATCGCTGGCGAACAGGCCAAAGTTCATGCCCTGATTCCAGGCCATGCGCAGGTTCAGCCACGGATCGAACAGGTCGATTTCGCGCACCCGGTCGAGCCGCATCATATGCACGACCAGATATTTCAGCACCTGATCCAGCAGGAAAATCACCCCCGCCGTCAGGATGACAGGACGCCAGACCGGGGGCGCCGGTTTCTTTGAGCGCCGCCGGGGTGCCGCAGATTTCTTACGCGGCTGGGGGGTCGCGGTCTCGGCCATCAGTGACGGAAATGCCGCTGGCCGGTAAAGACCATGGCAAGGCCCAGACGGTCTGCCGCCTCGATCACCTCAGCGTCACGCATCGAGCCGCCGGGCTGGATCACCGCCCGCGCCCCGGCTGCAGCCAGCGCCTCGACCCCGTCGGCAAAGGGGAAGAAGGCGTCAGAGGCAACCGACGAACCGATGGTCAGCGCCTCGGTCAGACCCAGCGCCTCGGCCATGTCCTCGGATTTGCGCTTGCCGATCCGGGTCGAATCGACGCGGCTCATCTGACCGGCGCCGATGCCGACGGTGGCAAGATCGCGGGCATAGACAATGGCGTTCGACTTGACGTGCTTGGCAACGGTCCAGGCGAAAAGCAGGTCCTCAAGCTCTTGCTCGCCCGGCTGGCGCTTGGTCACGACTTTCAGATCGGCGCGCAGGATGCGGCCATTGTCACGGCCCTGCACCAGAAAACCGCCCGCGACCTGCCGGAAGGCCAACCCAGGGGCCGCCGGATCAGGCAACCCGCCAGTGGTCAGAAGGCGCAGGTTCTTTTTGGCGGCAAAGATCTGCTTTGCCTCGTCGGTGGCATCGGGCGCGATCACCACTTCGGTAAAGATCTCGGTGATTGCCTGCGCGGTTTCACCGTCCAGAACCGTGTTCAGCGCGATGATGCCGCCAAAGGCCGAGGTGCGGTCGCAGTCAAAGGCGCGGCGATAGGCCTCGACCGCCGTCTTGCCGCGCGCCACACCGCAGGGGTTGGCGTGTTTGATGATCGCCACCGCCGGCCCTTCGGCCGGGTCGAATTCGGCCACCAGTTCAAAGGCCGCGTCGGTGTCGTTGATGTTGTTATAGCTCAGCTCTTTGCCCTGCCACTGCTGCGCGGTGGCAACGCCGGGCCGGTCCGAACCGTCGCGGTAGAAGGCGGCGGACTGGTGCGGGTTCTCACCATAGCGCAGGCTTTGGGCAAGGGTGCCGGCAAAGCTGCGGCGGCGCGGGGTTTCTTCGCCGATCGCCCCGGCCATCCAGCCCGAGACCGCAGCGTCATAGGCAGACGTGCGCGCATAGGCGATCTGCGCCTGACGCTGGCGAAAGCCCAGGGTCGTGGCGTCGTCGTTGGCATCCAGCTCGGCCAAGACGGCGGAATAATCCTGAACGTCCACCACCACAGTCACGAAGGCGTGGTTCTTGGCCGCCGCGCGGATCATCGCCGGGCCGCCAATATCGATGTTTTCGATGCAGTCTTCGTAGCTTGCGCCTTTGGCGACCGTCGCCTCGAACGGATAAAGGTTCACGACCAGCAGGTCGATCATCTCGATACTATGCGAGCTGGCAGCGGCCATATGCTCTTCGTTGTCGCGCAGGGCCAGCAGGCCGCCATGCACGACCGGGTGCAGCGTCTTGACGCGGCCGTCCATCATCTCGGGAAAGCCGGTGACATCGGCGACGTCAACGACACTCAGCCCTGCCTCGCGCAGCGCCTTGGCAGTGCCGCCGGTGGACAGGATCTCGACGCCCCGCGCCGAAAGCGCCCGCGCGAAATCGATCAGCCCGGTCTTGTCGGAAACGGAAATCAACGCGCGCTTCAGCGGAATGCGGTCGGTCATCGGTCTGGGCCCCGTGAAATGGATGACAGATTTGGCCCGTCACCTAGCGCCGGAGCGCGCCAAGGTCCAGCAGATCTGGATGGCGCGGCCCTGCAATCGCGCAGAAATCACCATCTGACGCGATGGGCGCGGCTCGGCCAGTGCCCGGTCAAGCAGGCAGGACGCCTCAAGCCGCAGCTCTCCGACGCCATCATGCGAAAACAGCCATTCATCGCCGCCGGGCAGGGTCAGATGGATTTCCTGCCCCTGCTGGCGGGCCTGAATCTCGGGGTGCAGGTGGAAACGGACGTCAAAGGCCAGACCGCCCTCGGGGCGGACCTGCTCAAGCCGGGCCTGGGCACTGGCATCAAGCGCCGCAAGCGAATCCTCGCCCCGCAGCCCAAGACCGTCAGGATCAAGCCACAATTCCCGCAGATGGGTCAGTCCGTGGCTGGCCAGCCAGCCGTCGTGGCCGGCCAGCAGATGCGCGGGTTCAGGCGAATGCGCCGGGCCGCAATCCGGGGTGGTCAGGTTGCCAAGCGCATCGCAATCGCCGGCCCAGACCAGATCGGGACGCTCGGTCAGGATATCGGGCTCTCCCTCCTGACGGTTGGGGTTCAGCCGTGACGAAGACAGCCCGGCCAGGCACAGCGCCGAATGGCAGGGCGTGGCGCGGCTGGCCCTGGCCCATAGCGGGCCGAAACCGTCGCCCGGGCCGCAGTTCACGATCAGGGGCTGGCGCGCTACCGTCAGCTCAAAAGCCAGCGTCGAGGCATGGGCGCGGACGGCAGCCGGACCCCCGGGCGGAGGTGCCGCGTCAAGGATCAGCGTGGTGCGCGACCGTGTCATGCGGGCAAAGCCCATGGCAAGACCGCTGACCGGCAGCGCGGGCCCCTCGGCAGCGCGCAGACAGCGATCCAGCCGCCCCGCCGCGCCCCGGCCGCCGCCATGGAAACAGGGCAGCGAACCGTCGGCATGGCGCAGCGCCCGCAGGATCGGGGCGATTTCCGAGATGATGGCGCCAAGTTCGGGCGGGGATTCCTGCCCCACCTCATCAGCGACCTCCTGCGCCCAGACAAGCAGCGCCATCGCCTCCAGCAGCGATTCGGGGGCGCGCGTTTCGGACAGGGTGGCAATACCCATGGCGTCAGCCTCTTCGGCCAGGGCAATCAACGCCGGCTGGGCCATGGCGTGACGGTCGCGCAGCAGCATGGCGCCAATCGCCAGCCCCGCCAGCGCCTCAAGCCGGCACAGCCCGTCGGCGGCGTCATACCAGCAATCGCGCAGGTGGCTAAGATGCTGGTCAAGCGCGTCGAAATAGGGTTCGGCCCCACTACGGTCCAGACCGGGCAGAATCATCCCGGCGTGAAAGATCCAGCGCAACACCCTGCGTCCCGAAACCTCGGGCGACCATTCCGGCGTGCCGGGCGCCGGTTCGGGGTGCAGGCGCAACCAGCGCATGACATGGTTCTGGGCCACCGCCCGGGCCCTGGGCGTACCGACCGCGGCCAGATCGTCCAGCCAGCCAAAGCCGTGCAGCTCGGCCGCGACGGTGGGCGGCAGGTCGGCGGCAAAGAAATCATCGCTCAGCGTAAAGCCGCCAAGATGCAGCGTGCCGCCGACGATCTGTTCGCCGCGACCGGGATGGCCGATGGCTTTGGGTTCGGGGCGGCGCAGAAACCCCCTTGGCGCAACAGAACTTTCGGTCATGGGCAACGCATTGACTAAGGACGGCTTAACCTTAGGTCTGGTCAGCGGATTTTCGCAAGCGCGCGATGAAGAACCCATCCATCCCGCCGCGTTCCGGCCACAGATCCGGGCGCAGGCGCAGCCCGCCTTGCGGGGTGATCCAGCCCGGCTCGATACCCGGTGCCTCGGGCGGCTCGACCATCAGGCCGGGGTGGCGGACAAGCAGGGCGGCCAATTGGTCCTCTCCCTCAGCGCAAAGCAATGAGCAGGTGGCATAGACCAGCCGCCCACCGGGTTTCAGCAGCGTCAGCGCGTGGTCCAGCAACCGCGCCTGCAGATCGGTCAGTTCGGCCAGCGCACTGTCATCGCGGATGCGCGGCAGTTCGGGATGACGGCGAATGGTGCCGGTGGCCGAACAGGGTGCATCCAGCAAAACCGCATCCAAAGGTGCCTCTGGCCACCATTCCAGCGCATCCGCCGCCACCAGCCGCGCCGAAAGACCACAGCGGGCAAGGTTTTCAGCCACCCGCGCCAGACGGGGCTCAGAGATATCCAGCGCCGTGACCTCGGCCCCGGCGGCAGACAGTTGCAGCGTCTTGCCGCCCGGCGCGGCACAAAGATCGGCGATCCGCTCACCCGGGCGCGGGTCAAGCACCCGTACCGCCAGCGCGGCAGCGGCATCCTGCACCCACCAGTCGCCCGAAGCATAACCCGGCAGTGCAGAAACCTGCGTCCCCACAGACATGCGGTGTGAACCGGTCGGCAGCGCCTCTCCTGGGCAATCCGCACCCTTGGGCGTCAGATCAAGGGGCGCGCCTGCCTCGTGTGCGGCCTCGATGGCACGCGCGGCATCCTCGCCCCATGCATCAACGACCGGGCCACGCAGCCATGACGGCATCTTTTGCGGCGTCAGCCCGGCCCAGACCTGACCAGTGCCCGCGACCTTACGCAGTACCGCGTTCACCATCCCGGCTGCCGCCTGCCCTTTGGGGCCCATGGCGCGCGCCAGCGCAACAGCAGCATTCACCGCGCCATGCGGAGCCTCGGCCAGCGCCAGCATCTCGATCGTCGCGAGCCGCAGGATGCGCATGATCTCGGGCCGCGGGGGACGGGCCAGCATCGGTGCAAGCAGCTGGTCCGCACGATCCATGCGCCGTAGCACCTCCAGCGCCAGACGGCGGGCGCGGGCACGCTCGGCCGGCGGCAGACGCTCAACCTGCGCGGCGGCCTCGTCCAGCGTCGCACCTGCCTCGACCGCTCCGAGCAGCCGCAGGGCGCCCGAACGCGCCCCATCCCTGACCATCTTGCCGCGTGACTTGTCCAAAGCCTGCCTCTTGCCTAGATTGGTCTGGTCTAGCGTGTAGCAGGGGAAACTGCCATGACCGACCGCAAGGATCTGCCGCCTGCCGCCCAGCGCGCCCTGGCCGAAGCCGAAGAACGCCGCCGCAAGGCCAAACCGCTGGACCTGCCGGTTGAACTGGGCGGGCGCGACGGGCCCGAGCCGGTGCGCTATGGCGACTATGAGCGTAAGGGCCTCTGCGTCGATTTCTAAGCCTCGCGCGCCTCGCTGCGCGAGCATTTGGACATATTCTGCCCACTCTGCCGTGATGGCGAATCCGTGAACAGAGGTGGGTCCGCCGTTTACTTGCCATTGGGGTTCGCCGCTTAAAGAATGCGCCAACCACCAAACCGCAAGGAACGGCAGATGGCCTCTGGGCAGGGGATTTTGAAATGGGCGGCGCTGACGCTGCTGCTGGCAGGACAGGCACTGGCACAGCAAGGTCCGGACAGGCGCGGGCCACAGGGCCCGATCGAGGTCGGGGTGATCGTCACCACCGAAGAGGACGTCCCCTATACCGTTACCCTGCCCGGCCGCGCGATTGCCTATCAGCAAACCGGTATCCGCCCGCAGGTCGGCGGAGAAGTGCTTGAAATCTCTTACGACCCCGGCAAACCCGTCAAGGCGGGCGATGTGCTTTTCCGCCTCGACCCTGAAACGCTGGCCGCTGCACTGACCGCCGCCGAGGCCGCCGTTGCAGGTGCCGAGGCTGGCCTTACCCAGGCCCAGAACACCGTCACGCGCTATCGGCGGCTTGAGGGGTCGGGTGTCTCGGCCGTCGAGCGCGCCAATGCCGAAGTGGCCCTGAAAGAGGCCGAGGCCAATCTGAAATCCGCCGAGGCCTCGCGGGACGCCGCCCGCCTTGCGCTTGAACGGACCGAGATCCGCAGCCCGCTGGACGGCATGGCCGATGTAGCGGCGGTGTCGGTCGGGGATCTGGTCACGGCAAACCAGTCCGAGGTTCTGACCACCATCACCCAGCTTGACCCGATCTATGTCGATGTCTCTGAATCCAGCGCCCGGATGCTGCGGGTGCGCGAGCGGATCAAGGCCGGCCTTCTGGTCGTCAACGGCGGGGTCAAGACCCAGCTGATCCTTGAAACCGGCGGGGAATATCAGGGAGAGGGGCGGATCGTCAGCCCCGGCATCGCCGTCTCGCCCACCACGGGCACGGTGCCGATCCGGCTGCAGTTCGATAACCCCGACCGGATGATCCTGCCCGGCCAGTTCCTGCGGGTAAAGCTGACGCTCGGCACGACCCGCGCGGTACTGGTGCCCCAGCGCGCAACCAGCCGCGCCTCGGACGGCACGCTGACCGCCTTTGTCGCCCGCGATGGCAAGGCCCAGCAGGTGACGCTGATCGAACAGGGCAGCTACCGCAACAGCTGGATCGTGACCCAGGGCATCAACCCCGGCGAACAGCTGATCCTTGACGGGCTGGACAACCTGCGCGCCGGATCAGAGGTCACCACCATCCCGGTCACCATCGATGCCGAAGGCGTGGTACGCGAGGCCACGGATAGCAAGGAAGGCTAGGGCATGGCTGGATTTTTCATTCACCGCCCGGTCTTTGCCTGGGTGCTGGCCATCGTGACCATGCTGATCGGCACCTGGTCGCTGCTGAGCCTGCCGGTTTCGCAATACCCCGACATCGCCCCGACGACGATCCGCATCAGCGCCGGCTATTCCGGGGCGACAGCGCGGGCGGTGCAGAATTCGGTCACTACACCGATCGAGGACGCGCTGACCGGGCTGGACGGGCTGCTTTACACCGTCTCATCCTCATCAACCGGGCGCAGCGTCATCACGCTGACCTTTGACGACAGTGTGGACCCGGTCGATGCACTGAACGAGGTACAGTCCAAGGTCCGCTCGGTCGAAGGCCGCCTGCCCGGTCCGGTGCAGAATGATGGCGTTTCGGTCTCGCGATCATCCTCGTCGATCCTTATGGTGGGGGCGCTGGTCTCGACCACCGGCCAGCACTCGACCATCGAGCTTGGCAACCTGCTGGAACAGGTGGTCGAAGGTCCGGTCAAGCGCACGCAGGGTGTCGGTGGTGTCGATGTCTTTGGCTCGGGTTATGCCATGCGGATCTGGATGGACCCGCTGCGGCTGGCACAATTCCAGCTGACTCCGACCGATATCACCACTGCGGTCGCCCAGCAGAACAGCACCGTATCGGTCGGGGCGCTGGGGGAACAGCCGGTGGTGCCCGGCCAGCAGTTCACCGCCAATATCACCGCGCAAAGCCAGCTGACCTCGGTCGAGGATTTCCGCAACATCCTGCTGAAAACCGGGTCGGATGGCGCAGCCGTGCGGCTGGGGGACGTGGCAGAAGTCGCCATCGGCCAGACCCGCTATGGCCGGGATTCACGCTTTAACGGCATGAACGCCTCGGGCTTTTCGGTGAACCTCGCCACCGGTGCCAATGCGGTCGAAACGGCAAACGCCGTGCGGGCAACATTGGATGGCCTGAAAAACGCCCTGCCCGAAGGGGTCGAGATCCATATCGCCTATGACACCGCCCCCTTTGTCGAGCTGTCGATAGAAAAGGTCTATCACACCCTGATCGAGGCCATCGTGCTGGTGTTTCTGGTCATCCTGCTGTTCCTGCAGAACTGGCGCGCGACGCTGATCCCGATCATCGCCATTCCGGTGGTGCTGCTGGGCACCTTCGGAATGCTGGCGGCGCTGGGATACTCGGTCAACACGCTGACGATGTTTGCCATGGTGCTGGCCATCGGCCTTTTGGTCGATGACGCCATCGTCGTGGTCGAGAACGTCGAGCGCGTGATGGAAGAGGACGGGCTTGGCCCGGTCGAGGCCACCGAAAAAAGCATGGGCCAGATCAGCGGCGCGCTGATCGGCATCGCGCTGGTCCTGTCGGCTGTGTTTCTGCCCATGGGCTTCATGCCCGGCTCGACCGGGGTGATCTATCGCCAGTTCTCGGTCACGATCATCACTGCCATGGTGCTGTCGCTATTGGTGGCGCTGATCCTGACGCCTGCGATGTGCGCCAGCCTTTTGCGGCAAAGCCACGGGCCGACCCGCTTTGCCCCCGCGCGCTGGTTCAACGCCGGGTTCGAGCGGATGACGCGCGGCTATTCGGCCACCGTCCGCCGTACCCTGCGCCGCCCGCTGCTGGTCATGCTGGTGCTGGCCGCAATCAGCTTTGGCGCGGCCGAGCTTTTCGGGCGGATGAACACCACCTTTATCCCGTCCGAGGATCAGGGCGTGCTGCAATCGCGCATCACCCTGACCGAAGGCTCGACCGCCCAACAGACCGCCGCCGTCGTGCAAGAGATCGAAGATTATATGCTTAACGAGGAAAGCGAGGCAGTCGAGTCGGTCTTTGTCGCCATGGGCTTTGGCTTTTCGGGTAATTCGCAAAGCCGGGCGATGATCTTTGTCAAGCTGCGCGACTTTGACGAACGGCAGGACCCCGCACTTGCGGCCAGCGCCGTGGCTTCGCGCGCCAATGCGCGCTTTGCCGGGCACCGGGCGGGACGGATCGCTTTCCTGCAACCCCCCGCCATTCCTCGGCTTGGCAATGCCGCGGGCTTCAGCATGTATCTGATGGATCAGGCCGGCGCCGGGACCGAGGCGCTGACCCGCGCCGCCGAGGCGCTGGAACAGGCGGCCGCTGCTGACCCGCGCCTGCAAAACGTCGAAAGCAGCGGTGCCGAGAACGAGGCCGCGCTGAAAATCGACATCGACCAGCAAAAGGCCGAAAGCCTGGGCGTCAGCCTGTCGGGCGTGAACGCGATGCTTTCAACCATCTTTGCCGGAACCGAGGTGAACGACTTTGCGCTTGGCGCCCAGCTGCGCCCGGTCATCGTGCAGGCAGCCGCCGAAAACCGCATGCAGCCCGAGGACGTGGACAGCTGGTATGCCCGCAATGCCGATGGTGAGATGGTGCCTTTTTCGGCCTTTATGACCACCCGCTGGGAACCGGTCGAACCCAGCCTGTCGCGCATGGACAGTATCGACGCGATCGAGTTCAGCGGCCAGCAAAGCGACAGCGCCAGTTCGGGCGAGGCGATGGCCGCGATGGAAGAGCTGGTTTCGCAGTTGCCGGGCAATTACGCCACCGCCTGGACCGGCCTGTCCTATCAGGAACGCCAGGCCGGCAATCAGGCGCCATTTCTGTTCGCGCTGTCGGCGCTGGTGGTGTTTTTGTCGCTGGCCGCGCTTTACGAAAGCTGGTCTATCCCGTTTTCGGTCATGCTGGCAGTGCCGGTGGGTGTTCTTGGCGCGGTCGTCGCGGCGCTGGCCTTTGGTCAGGCCAATGACGTCTATTTCAAGGTCGGCATCCTGACCACCATCGGCCTTGCCGCCAAAAACGCCATCCTGATTGTCGAATTTGCCCGGGACCTGCAACAATCCGCGGGTCGTAGCGCCGTAGAAGCAGCGGTCGAGGCCGCGCGGCTGCGGCTGCGGCCGATCCTGATGACCTCACTGGCCTTCATCCTTGGCGTGCTGCCTCTGGCGGTCGCCACAGGGGCCGGGGCGGCCGCGCAGAACTCGATCGGGATCGGGGTCATGGGCGGTATGATGGCGGCAACCTTCCTAGGCATCTTCATGGTCCCGGCTTTCTACGTTACCGTGCGGCGGCTGACCGACAGGAGTGCCCGGACATGAAAGATCTTCCCCGACTGACCTCTTTGGCGCATGGCGGCGGTTGCGGCTGCAAGCTTGCGCCTTCGGTATTGCGCGAATTGCTGGCCAATCAGCCGGTGGCGCAGGCCTTTCCGCAACTGCTGGTCGGGACCGAAACCTCGGACGATGCCGCGGTCTGGCAGGTCGACGACAACACCTGCGTCATCGCCACCACCGATTTCTTTATGCCGATGGTGGACGATCCGCGCGCATTTGGCCGCATCGCCGCCACCAATGCGATTTCGGATATCTACGCCATGGGCGGGCGGCCGATCATGGCGCTGGCGATCCTTGGCATGCCGATCGACAAGCTTGCCCCCGCGCAAATCCGCGACATCCTTGAAGGCGGGCGCGAGATCTGCCTGCAGGCGGGTATCCCTGTCGCCGGCGGCCATTCCATCGACTCGCCCGAGCCGATCTATGGCCTTGCGGTGATCGGCATCTGCCACCCGTCCGAGCTGCGGCGTAACGCCGATGCGCGCGCCGGCGATACGCTGATCCTGACCAAGGGTCTTGGCGTCGGGATCTATTCCGCCGCGATCAAGAAAGGCGTTCTGGACGCAGCCGGAGTGGCCGAGATGATCGCATCGGCCACCACGCTGAATCAGGTGGGGGCCGATCTTGCCAAACGCGAGGACGTCCACGCCATCACCGATGTGACCGGCTTTGGCATCCTGGGCCATGGGCTGGAGATCGCACGGGGTGCGGGGCTGCGCCTGCGGCTGAAACTGGCAGAGCTTCCGCTGCTGTCCCGCGCCGCCGAACTGGCCGAGGCGGGATTTGTCACCGGCGCATCGAATCGGAACTGGGCCGCCTATGGGGCCGAGGTCACGCTGCCCGAGGGGCTGACCCCATGGCAACAGGCGCTGCTGACCGATCCGCAAACCTCGGGCGGGCTGCTTGTCGCCTGCGCGCCCGGTTCAGCCGATGAGGTACTGGCGATGGTCCGTGCCGCCGGTTTCCCGCTGGCAGCGATCATCGGCCAGACCGAGGAAGGCCCGGCTGGCATCGTGGTCGAATAAGGCTGGCGGACCGGGCGGCGGGACGGTGCGGAACCCCGGCGCCCGGGCGGGCGTTGGGGCAAAGGAGGAACGCACCATGCCGCAGATTTCCCTGCCCCGCCTTGCCGTGCTCAGCATGACGCTGGCCTGCCTGGCCGCGCCTCTGTCCGCCCAGACAGCACCAACAGAGCCCGCGACCACGGAAACCGTCCCTGCCGGGGCTACCCCCGCACCAGCGCCGCAACCGGCCGAGACAGCAGCAGCATCCGCTGGCGAATGCCCGCCCGCCGCTGGCAAGGCCGAACCGGCAACGCCCGAGACCGCCTCGACTGACGGCACCGCGCCCGCCAACTCGGGCTCGACCGGCTGGACGGGCGGGACCGGAGGCTCTCAGATCGGGACCAACCCTTCGGGCGCGCATCATGCCACCCGGACATGGCAGCCGCCGACCGCGCGGGGCCTTGATCTTGCCGGACGGCCCGAACCGACGGCACCCTGCTGACAGGGCACAGCGATTGACGCGGTCCCCGCCCCCGCCCAAGATGCGGGCGAAGCAGGGAGACAGCCGCGATGCCCGACAGCCAGCCAGCCGCCACCATTGATGTGCATGCGCCCTATTCCGAATCGCTGGGGATGCAGGTCATCTCGGCCACGCTGGACGAGGTCGTCCTGCACATGCCCGTGACCACGGCCCTGACCAATCGCAACGGCGTCCTGCATGGCGGCGCGATCATGAGCCTTGCCGACCATGCCGCTGGCACCGCAACCCATCTGCGCCTGCCGGCTGGGGCGACGACCACGACGATGGAAAGCAAGACCAACTTCCTGCGCCCGATCCGGCTGGGCGATGTGGCCGAGGCGCGGCCGAAACCGCTGCATCTGGGCCGCACCACGATGATCTGGCAGACCGATATCCTGCGTGGCGACGGCAAACTTGCCGCCGTGGTGATCCAGACGCAACTGGTGATTGAATGGAAGGAACCGGCCTGAACCGGCCCGCTATTCAGCCGGGCCGATGGTCAGTTCGACCTGCGCCAGCCCCTCGACCCCGCCAGCCAGACGATCACCCGGTCCGACCGCCCCGACACCGGATGGCGTGCCGGTCATGATCAGATCCCCCGGCGCGAGATGATAATATCGTGACAGATCGGCAATCAGCTCGGGTATGGTCCAGACCATGTCCGAAACCTGACCCTCTTGCCGCAGATCGCCGTTCACCTCCAGCCGGATGCTTTGGGCACCGGGGGTGAAGCCCGCCGCCGGGGTCAGGGCCGAGATCGCCGCCGCGCCTTCAAAATTCTTGCTCAGATCCCAGGGGTGGCGCTTGTCCTTGGCCCGCGCCTGTAAATCGCGCCGCGTCATGTCCAGCCCCGAACCATAGCCCCAGACTGCTGACATCGCGTCATCAGCACCGATGCGAAAGGCCGAAAGGCCGATGGCAACGACCAGCTCGATTTCGTGATGCAGGTCGGCCGTGCCGGGCGGATAGGGCAGAATCGTGCCGCTTTTTCTGACCGCATGGGCAGATTTGAGGAAATAGAAAGGCGCTTCGCGGTCAACCTCGGACCCCATCTCGGCGGCATGGGCGGCATAGTTGCGCCCGACGCAAAAGATGCGATTGACGGGGAATTCAGTACTCTGCCCCAGGATGGGCAGTGCAGCGGGCGGGGGCAAAGGGAACAGATATCCGGTCATGGTGCGACCCTGCCACGGCAACACCGTCGCGGCAAGCGTGCCGGCTGCCGTTGCCCAACCGGGAATTTCATGGCAAGAGAGCATCAAAGCCAACCGAGAGCAGGGTCTCAGAATGACCGATTTCGCGCAGCGCCGCACCCATATGGTCGATACCCAGGTTCGCCCCAACGATGTGACCAGCTACCCCGTGATCGAGGCGATGCTGAACGTCCCGCGCGAACAGTTCGTCCCCGAGGCACGCCGTGAAGTTGCCTATGTCGGCAACAACATCGACCTCATCCCCGGCCGCGTGCTGCTAGAGCCGCGCACGCTGGGCAAGATGATCGACACGCTGAGCCTTCAGTCCGAAGATCTGGTTCTGAATATCGGCTGTGGCTACGGCTATGCAGCCGCCGTCATGGCCCGCATCGTCGAAGCCGTCGTCGCGGTCGAAGAAGATGCCGGCATGGCTGCCGAGGCTGAAAGCCGGCTTGCCGCGCAGGACGTCTTTAACGTCGCCGTGGTTCAGGGCCCGCTGGCCGAAGGTTGTGCCGGTCAGGCCCCCTATGACGCCATTCTGATCGAAGGCGCCATCGAAGAACTGCCCGAAGGCCTGATTGAGCAGCTAAGCGAAGGCGGCCGCATCGTCGCGCTGTTCCGCGAAGGCAATCTGGGTACCGCCCGCATCGGCCAGAAGCTGGACGGCCGGGTGAACTGGCGCTTTGCCTTCAATGCCGACGCCCCGGTTCTGCCGGGGTTCGTACGGCCCAGAGGCTTCGTCTTGTGACTGCCGACACGAAAGGCCAAGGCATGTTTCGCAGAACGTTCGAAACCCTGCGGCGACCACTGATCGCAGCCATTGTTGCAGGGGCGACCGCCCTGCCCGCCTCGGCCGAGACTTTGGCCGATGCCATGGTCGCGGCCTATCGCCACTCGGCATTGCTTGAGCAGAATCGCGCCGTCCTGCGTGCCGCGGACGAAGATGTGGCGACGGCCCTCGCCCAGCTTCGCCCGGTGGTGCAATGGATCGCCGAGCACAGCTTTCAAAAGGTCGATAACAGCCGGATCGGCCGTTCGACCAGCATCGCGCTGCAAGCCCAGATCACGCTTTACGACTGGGGCCGCAACGCCATCGCCATCGACGCCGCCAAGGAAACCGTTCTGGCCACCCGCGCCGCGCTGGTCGGGGTTGAACAGGATGTCCTCCTGGGGGCCGTCCAGGCCTATCTGAACGTACGCAGCACGACTGAACAGGTCGATCTGCAGGAAAACTCGGTGCGGGTGATCGGTCAGGAACAGCAGGCCGCCTCGGACCGGTTCGAGGTGGGCGAGATCACCCAGACCGACGTCGCACAGGCCGACGCAGCCCTTGCCGCCGCGCGCGCCAGCCTCGCCTCTGCGCGAGGAGAGCTTGAGATAGCACGCGAAATCTATCGCACCGCTACGGGCCGTGCGCCGGGCAAGCTTTCCCCGCCCCCGCCCACGCCCGCCCTGCCCGCCACGCTGGAGGCGGCGCGGCAGATTGGACAGCGCAGCCATCCGGCGATCCAGCAGGCGCAACGTCTGGCCGCCGCGGCCGAACTGGGCGTCGCTGCGGCCGAGGCCGAGCGTAACCCGACCCTCAGCGGTACGGTCGGCATTGGCCGTTCGCACGATATGTCGGTGCAGACGCAACGCGAAACGACGACGAACGATATTGGCGCGTCGGTCAGCATGTCGCAGACGATCTATTCCGGTGGACGCCTGCCGGCGGCCCATCGCAAGGCCATGGCGCGACGGGACGAGGCACGGGCGTCGCTGCTGCAGGTTTCGCGTCAGGTTAACGAGGCGGTCGGTCAGGCCTGGGCGGGAATCGACGTCGCAAAGGCGCAGATTCGCGCCATTGACGAACAGATCGTCGCAGCACGGCAAGCCTACGAAGGCGTGCGCGAAGAGGCGACGCTGGGTGCACGCACCACTCTGGACGTGCTGGACGCCGAGCAGTCGCTGCTTGAGGCGCGTGCCAATAAAATCTCGGCGGAAGCCAATCTGCAATTAGCACATTATCAACTTCTGGCTGCTATGGGTCTGTTGACGGTGGAAAACCTGAAACTGGGGATACCGACCTATGACCCTTCGGCCTATTACAACGCGGTGCAGGACGCACCTTATACCAGCAGGCAGGGCAAAAGCCTGGACCGGGTCCTGCGCGCCATCGGCAGGGACTAATCCCGCCCCTGCTACGGGGGCGCATCATGCAGCATGAAATGATGCGCCAACCGACTCCGGCCCCGATGCCGGATCATATCGGCGATGTCCTATCCTCGATCCGCAAGCTTATCGATCAGGACACTGCCGGCAGCCACAGCCCGGATCATCCCTCTGGCCCGCGGATCACCCGCGACCTCGCAGGTCCGACCAGCGCCCGGATCGAGCTGGTGTCATCCGAGCCACCCGCAACAGCAGCGCGCGTGACACCGCTGGTGCTGGATGTAAACGCCATGGTCGCACCCGATCCCGAGGATCAGGCTGAGCCGCCAGCCGCACTGCCAGAGGTGCATGCTGTGATGGAAAACACCGATCAGCCTGAAATGCTCTCCGACGCCCTGCCCGAGGCGCGCGTGACCAAGCCAGAACGGGCGGATGATCTTACCTCCGACAGTGACACGGAACCGCCGTCGTTCGATACGGCGGCCCCTGCTGCGATCGAAATGATCAGCAGCAGCACCCCCGACCTTTCGCTGCAAGGACCCGCTACTATCACGGAAATGGAAGAAGCCATGCTGCATGTGAGCACACCCGCAACCCCCGCAACTCCTGTCGTCGAGATGGAGGACAGCATTGCCTCTGCCCGCGATAGTAGCGAGCCGCATCTCTTTGCGCCCAGGGACAAAGGACCGCAGAACGGCCCCCAACTGCGCGGCCTGATTCGCGAGGCGATCCGGCAAGAGCTTCAGGGAGAGATCGGCAACCGCCTTAGCCGCAATCTGCAGCAAATGATCCGCCACGAGATCGAGCTGGCGCTGCGTCAGATGTGCGAACAAGACTGAGCAAGGCAACCGCCTGAATGCCGCATAGGGTGGGGTAGCGGCCCCCGCCCATCGCGAATGGTGGTGCTGGGGCCGGTCAAGTACCAGAACCCGTCCACAATACCCTGAAAAGGCTTGCCCTGACTTGGTTTGCTCAAGCTGCCATTCACTGATGGATTGGATCTGCCGGTCAGCGACTGTCGCAGCGGCCAGCCGTTAAGGCGCGGCCACTGCGACAACGGGCAGAGCCCGCTAGTTCAGGTATTTTTCGGGATCAACGCTATCGAAACCGTTGCGCACCTCGAAATGCACCACGCCCTGATTGCGCGCCTTGCCAAGTGCGGCTCCTGCGCTGACCGATTGCCCTTTGGTGACGGTAACATCATCAAGACCGGCATAGACAGTCATCAGATTGCCGTCGTGCCGAACAACGATAATCGGCACCTGATCCGTATCGCGGGTGATGGCGGCGACCGTCCCGCTGCCAGCAGCTGTCACGGTGCTACCCGGCGCGGCAGCAATGTCGATGCCGTCGTTCTTGCCCTTCTCATAGGTGCGGATGATCGAACCATTGGCGGGCATACGGAATTTGCCATTGCCCGAAGCAGCAGTCCGCGTCTTGCCCAGATCAGGGCTTGCGGGGGTGTCGACCTTGCTGGTGGCGGGCTTGGTCTGCTCCTTTGGCAGCGGCTCGGCTGCCGAAGGCGGGCGCGGGGTCGGACTGCCGGTACCGGGAGCGGTCACGGCACCGCTGGCAGGGCGGCTTTGACCGACGACCGGGATCAGCAGGCGCTGGCCGGTACGCAAAGCCATATTCTGCGACAGGCCGTTCCACTGGGCCAGATCATTGACCGAGACATTGTATTTACGGGCAATGGACCAGGCCGTCTCGCCCGCAGCAACAACGTGCTGCTTGGGTTGGCTCGAGGCCGGCAGGGTCTGCGCAGTCACCCCTCCTTCTGCCGGGGGCACCGCTGGCTGCTTGACGCCCTGACCGGCAAAGGGATCGGTGACTTGCCCGGTCGAGGAGGTGACAGGTGCGGCAGGCGCACCTGCTGCAACCCGCCGCGGCAAGGCAACCACCGCCCCGGGGTTCAGCGGAGTATTCGCGTCGATCGCGTTGTAGCTGGCCAGTTCGCCCGCGCTCAGCCCCAGCCGTGCGGCGATGGTGGTCACCGTATCGCCCTGACGGGCGATGGCGACCTGATAGCCGGGATAGGAAATCACCCCGCGCTGATCCGGCGTCGGTCTGGGCTGCGCGCGCGCGGCCGCGCCGGCGGTGTCCAGCCCCCCGCCGCCCCAGCCGCGCAGGTCGGGATCGAAATTGCTGAAGTCCAGGCCACCCTGCGGCCCGCAAGCCACCAGAGTCACCGCAGTTCCGGCAACCAATGCCAACTGCCTGATCTTGATCATCTGCCCGTTCCTCACTCTGGACGGTCGGGGGTCATGTCTGTCCCAACCCCTCGACCAGCGGCACGAAACGCACCTGCCGCAATTCGTCGTAGTCAAAACCGTTTTCGCCACGGCGCACGCGGATCAGCGTCTGAACTGCGTCCGACTGACCGACCGGCACCACCATAATACCGCCGATCTTTAACTGCGCCAAGAGCGGGCCCGGCGGATCCTCGGCGGCAGCCGTCACCATAATGCGATCAAAGGGCGCCTGTTCGGGCAACCCGCGCGAACCGTCGGCAACCAGCGTGGTGATATTGGTCAGGCCCAGGTCGCGAAACAGCGCCTCGGCCTCTGCCACCAGCCGGCGATGGCGGTCGATGGTATATACCCGCCGGCACAATAGCGACAGGATCGACGCCTGATAGCCCGAGCCGGTTCCGATCTCGAGCACCTTGTCACGCGGCCCGACCTCCAGCGCCTGGGTCATCAGCCCGACAACCGAAGGCTGGCTGATGGTCTGGCCGCAAGGGATGGGCAGGGGCGTATCCTCATAGGCGCGGTCTTCGAAATGGCCGCGCACGAATTCGCCGCGGTCGATGCGCTCCATCGCTTCGAGTACCCGCGGATCGGTAACCCCGCGCTGCCGCAGCGCGAATAAAAAGCGCATCTTGCGTTCGGCAGTCTCGGGATCGTCGCTCATCTGTTGCTTAGCCCTCTTCGAGAACGCCACGCAGTTCGGCCAGGGTCTTGTGGCAGGTCAGATCCGGCCGCATCGGCGTCAGCGAGATATAATCGCGCATATTGGCATCAACGTCACTGTCTGGCGTCGCGGGTGCGGTCTGTGATCCGCCCAGAACCCACAGGAACCGCCGCCCGTTCGGGGCGTGATAAGGCTCGACCTCAAAACGGACGCCGCGCCGGCGGCCCTGCGGGGCAACCCGCGTGCCCTTGACCGAGGCGGCGTCACAGGCCGGGAAGTTGATGTTATAGAACAGGCGGAAATCCTCGTCCGAGGTCCAGTCGCCATATTCCAGCAACTGCCGGATCAGGCGCGGTCCATGCACGCGCGCCGCCTCGAACGGGTCATCAAGCGTGGCGGTGCGCTGGCCCATATACTGGGACAGGGCAATGGCGGGCAGCCCCTGTAAAGCGGCCTCCATCGCGCCGCCGACGGTACCCGAATACATCACGTTCTCGCCCGAGTTATTGCCGCGGTTCACCCCCGAGAGCACCAGATCGGGCGGGTTATCCCGCATCACATCGGCAATCGCGGCAAGCACGCAATCGGCGGGGGTGCCCTCGGCGGCAAAGCGGCGCGGCCCCAGTTCGGCGATCAGGGTCGGGTGAACATAGCTGATGCAATGCGCGACACCGGACTGTTCAAAGGCCGGGGCGACGGTCCAGACCTCACCCCCGGGCCCGGCAACCTCGGCCGCGATGGCGGCAAGCGCCTCCAGCCCCGGAGCGTTGATGCCGTCGTCATTGGTAATCAGAATACGCATGTTCTTTCCTGTCCGACCTGCCGTGACGGGCCTGCCCGGCAAGGCCGCCTGCGCCCGAGGCATTTTTGCCCTCATCTTGCATGCTTATCCGGGCCACAGCCTTGCGACAACCCGCAGGAACAGCCATGGAAGCGTTTGACGCGCGGCTGCGCTCGGGGCAGCATTGGAACAAGGCAAAAGGCCGGGCAGGACATGCAGATCTATCTTCCCATCGCCGAGGTGGCGGTCAATGCGCTGGTGCTGACCGGGCTGGGCGGCATCGTCGGGCTGATGTCGGGCCTGTTCGGGGTCGGCGGCGGCTTTCTGATCACGCCTCTGCTGTTCTTTATCGGCATTCCGCCAGCCATCGCGGTGGCGACCGGCGCAAACCAGGTCGTGGCCTCGTCCTTTTCCGGCGTGCTGGCCCATGTCAAACGCAAGGCGGTCGATTTCCGCATGGGCTGGGTCCTGCTGGCGGGCGGTCTGGTCGGGTCCTCGGTGGGCGTGCTGATTTTTAACCTGCTGTCGCGGCTGGGGCAGGTCGATCTGGTCGTTCAGCTGTGCTATGTCATCTTCCTGGGCCTGATCGGCGCGATGATGCTGCAGGAAAGCCTGCGCGCCCTGCATCGCGCCCGCCGCAGCGGACCGATCAAGCCCATGCGCCGTCACCAGCATGGCTGGGTGCACAAATGGCCGCTGAAGATGAAATTCCGCGCCTCGGGCCTGTATATCAGCGCCATTCCGGTGCTGATGGTCGGCGCAGCGGTCGGCGTTCTTGGCGCGATCATGGGCGTCGGCGGCGGCTTTATCATGGTGCCGGCGATGATCTATCTGCTTGGCATGCCGACCAAGGTCGTTATCGGGACCTCACTGTTCCAGATCACGTTCCTGTCAGCCTATACGACACTGATGCACGCGGTGTCGTCGAACACCGTCGATGTGATGCTGGCAGTGCTGCTGATCGTCGGAGGCGTGATCGGGGCACAGGTCGGCACCCATCTTGGCGCACGGCTGAGGGCCGAGCAGCTGCGCATTCTGCTGGCGCTGCTGGTTCTGGGCGTTTGTGGCAAGCTGGCGCTGGATCTGTTCCTGCGCCCGGATGAGCTTTACTCGATCACACAAGGGGGCAAGGCATGATCCGGCAGTCCTGTCACGCCCTTCTGGCGCTGGCGATGCTGGCCCTGCCCCTGCAGGCGCAGGAAAGCCCGCCACCCACCCCGGCAGAGGGCGCGACCTCGGCCACAATCGAGGCCGAGCCCGAGACCACGCCCGAGCGGATCGTTGCGGGCCTGTCGCGCGACGACATCGATATCACCACCAGCTTTGACGGGTCCGAGATCATCATCTACGGCGCCGTCAAACGCGAAAGCCGCATCCCGCCCGGCCAGCCCCTTGATGTGATCGTAACCGTCGAGGGCCCACACCGCCCCGTCACCGTCCGCCACAAAGAGCGGCGGCTGGGCATCTGGGTCAATACCGGCCGCGTGAACATCGGCTCGGCCCCGAATTTCTATGTCGTGGCAACGACCCGGCCCCTGCACCTGATCCTGCCGCCCGAAGAGGACCAGCGTTACCGGATATCGATCCCGCTGGCGATGCGGGCCTTTGCCGGACCGACCGAGGTCGAGGACGTCGTCCCCTATACCGAGGCCCTGATCCGCCTGCGTCGCGCCGCAGACCTTTACCGGCAGGATGACGGCTCGGTCCTGCTGGCGGAACAGACGCTGTTTCGCGCCGATATCGGCCTGCCCGCGAACCTGATCGAGGGGTTCTACAGCACCCGCATTTTCCTGTTGCGCGACGGCAAGGTAATCGACACGTTCCGCGCGCCCATCGACGTACGCAAGGTCGGGCTGGAGCGCTGGCTTTACCGCCTCGCCCTGGAACAGCCGTTTGTCTATGGCATCATGTCGCTTGCCATCGCAATGGCAGCAGGCTGGGCGGCATCGGCGGCCTTCCGGCTGATCAAGCGGACCTGAGCGGACCGGTCTGGCCGCGCCGGAACGGGCCAAGTTCCGTCAGGACCGCCATTTCCTCGTCCACCGCCTCGCGCTCACGCTGCAGATAATCGGCGATGGCACCGTAAAAGCCGGGGTCCGCGACCCAATGCAGCGAATGGGTCTGGCTGGGCAAATAGCCGCGCGCCAGCTTGTGCTCGCCCTGTGCGCCGGCC
Organism: Paracoccus sp. TRP; assembly: GCF_000185925.1. Classification (NCBI taxonomy): domain Bacteria; kingdom Pseudomonadati; phylum Pseudomonadota; class Alphaproteobacteria; order Rhodobacterales; family Paracoccaceae; genus Paracoccus; species Paracoccus sp. TRP. The sequence goes on from NZ_AEPN01000001.1 coordinate 89,262, forward strand.
TCGACCCGTGACAGGCGATGCTTGATCGCCCAGTCAATGGCACGGTGATAGCACAGCTCGAAATGCAAAAAGGGGTGATCCTCGATACAGCCCCAATAACGGCCGTAAAGCGCATCCGGCCCGATCAGATTCAGCGCACCGGCAATCGGGATGCCGTCACGCTCGGCCAGAACCAGCAGGCAATCGTCGCGCATGGTGTCATGCAGGATGTCGAAAAACGCCCGGGTCAGATAAGGCCGCCCCCATTTGCGCCCGCCGGTGTCCTGATAAAAGGTCCAGAACGCGCCCCAGTGGTCGGGCCTGATCTCATCCCCGGTCAGGCTGCGGATAGTGCCGCCAAAGGCCTGAGCACGCTCACGCTCTTTGCGGATCGCCTTGCGCTTGCGAGACGAAAGCTGGCCCAGAAAATCGTCATAACTGTCATAGCCCTGATTCAGCCAGTGGAACTGTTCGCTGGCGCGAGGCAGGAAATCGACCGCCTCACCCAACCCGGCCTCGGCTTCGGTACAGAACGTGACATGCGCCCCCGACAACCCCGATTGCTGCGCAAATTGCACCATCCCGGCCAAAAGACCACGCTGCACCGCCGGATCGGGCGCGATCAGCCGCGGCCCGGTGACGGGGGTAAAGGGAACCGCGCATTGCAGTTTGGGGTAATAGCGCCCGCCCGCCCGCTCATAGGCTTGTGCCCAACCGTGGTCAAAGATGTATTCGCCCTGGCTATGGGTCTTGATGTAACAGGGCGCAACGCCCGCTACCCTGCCATCCAGCCGGGCGACCAGATGGGCCGGATGCCAGCCCGTGCCCTCGCCGACCGAGCCGGACTGCTCAAGCGCCGACAGAAAGCGATGGGTGGTGAAAGGGTTGGTGCCCGCCCCGCAGCCATCCCATTCAGGGGCCTTGATCCCGGAAATCGCGGGCAGGACGGAAACGGCAAGCTCGCTCATGGCAGCAACATAGGGGCGGGCGCGACGATTGTCAGGGCCTTGCGGGCAAGTAACGCTCGAAGGTGATGTTATCGGCCACGCGGCGGGCAGCTGCCTCTTCTTCGGGCGAACGGACGGTCCAGCACAGTACCGGCACGCCGCGCTGTTTCAGCGCCGTCACCGCCGGATTGTCCAGATCCTTGCGGTCATGCGAGATGAAGCTGGCACCGACCCGGTCGAAATCACCGATGGCGGCCAGATGCGCAAGGGCAGCCTCGCCCGCGACGGCCCATTCCTCATCCTTATAGTCGCAGGTGGTCAGACCGACCGTCACGTCTGGCGCTGCGACGTGAAAGGCCGCGATCGTATGAGGATTGAAGGACATGACCGCGACCGGACCGCCATAGGCCAAGACAAGCCGCGCCACTTCGTCCTGCAGATCGCCGACCTGATCGGAAAGACGCAGGCTCTGGTCCTTGATCTCGATAAGCAACGGCACCCGGCCTGCAACTTCGGCAAGCAGATCTGCCAGCGTCGGGATGGGTTCCGAGGTGCCAAGAAGGCGCAGTTGCGACAGATCATCCATGCCCTTGGCGCCAACGGGGCCCTCAGCCCCGGTCAGCCGCGGCAGGTCGTCGTCGTGAAACACCAGCGCCGTGCCATCGGCCGTGCGCTGGATGTCACATTCGATGCCATATCCCGCAGCGATAGCGGCGCGAAAGGCCGCCATGCTGTTTTCCGGCATACCCGGCCCATGCAGCCCGCGATGGGCAATGGGCATGTTCAGAAAATCCGGGTGCAGACTCATCATGCGAACTCGAACACGGCCTCGATCTCGACGGCGACCCCGCGCGGCAGGGCCGGGGCCGAGACGGCGGCGCGGGCATGGCGGCCCAGATCGCCGAACACCTCGACCATCAGGTTTGAGCAACCGTTGATAACCTCGGGCTGGTCGGTGAATTCCGGGGTCGAATTGACAAAGCCAGCCAGTTTGACCACGCGCGTCACCCGATCAAGCGAGCCAAGCGCCGCCCGTGCCTGCGCCAGCAGCGCCAGACCGCAGGCCCGCGCCGCCTCGGCGCCCTCTTCGACAGCCAGATCTGCGCCCAGACGGCCTTTGGCCGGGCTGATCTGCCCCGAAACGAACAGCAGGTTGCCCGTGATCACAAAGGGCACGTAATTCGCCGCCGGAGCCGGCGCGTCGGGCAGCGTGATTCCCAGATCTGCCAGTTTCGTTTCGATGGACATGCTTGTTTCTCCTACCAGTCGATAAACCCGCGGAAGTCGCTGAGGACGATGCGCCAGGTGTCCAGAGTATCCTCGAAATTCTTGCGTCCCACACCTTCGCCTGCAAGGCCGATGTCCATTTCGATAAAGGGATCGCCCTCTTCGTCCAGCCAGACCTTGCCGAAACGCTTGTCCCGGTTCCAGCGGTTGGCCTTGGTCGCGTTCATCGGATCGTCAAGGTCAAAGCCAGCCGAGAACTGGATCGACTGGCAGGATTTTTCGCAGCTGTAGAAATAGACCTGAAATCTGGTGCCGTCGATACGGCTTTCGATCATCGGATCGCCGGAATCGTCTTTGGTCATCTCTACCGGCAGACCAAAGTCCATCATCAACAAGCGAATCACATCGGGATCGCCCAGGACCTGCGCCTGTGCGACAGGTGCCTGCAGCAGCATCGCCAACGCAAGGGAAACCAAGGTACGCATACTCTTCTCCGTCACGGGAACAGCTGATTGCTTAACGGTTTGCGCCTCAGGCTACCAGTGCTTCGGCACGCTTCAGGTCCACGCTGACCAATTGGCTGACGCCCTGTTCCACCATGGTCACACCAAACAGCCGGTCCATGCGCGACATGGTTACGGCATGGTGCGTGATCACAAGAAAGCGCGTCTCGGTCCGCCGCGTCATCTCGTCCATCAGGTCGCAAAAACGGGTGACGTTGGCATCGTCCAAAGGCGCGTCCACCTCGTCCAGAACGCAGATCGGCGCGGGATTGGCAAGGAACACCGCAAAGATCAGCGCAAGCGCGGTCAGCGTCTGTTCGCCCCCCGAAAGCAGGCTTAGCGTCGACAGTTTCTTGCCCGGAGGCTGGCACATGATCTCAAGCCCGGCCTCAAGCGGGTCGTCGGATTCGACCAGCACCAGCCGCGCCTCGCCGCCACCGAACAGATGGGTAAAGAGATTGGCGAAATTGGCGTTCACCGTGTCAAAGGCCGCCAGCAGACGTTCGCGCCCCTCGCGGTTAAGGCTGCCGATGCCCTGCCGCAGCTTGCGGATCGCCTCGGTCAGGTCCTCTTTTTCGGCGCCAAGGCGGTCACGCTCGGCCTCAAGCTCGCGCTTATCTTCATCTGCACGCAGGTTGACCGGCCCAAGCGCATCGCGGCCCTGACGCAGGCGGGCAATCTCGGCCTCAAGCGCATCGGGGGTGATCTCGTCGATCTCGCCCAGCGATTCCAGCAGCGTCCCGGGCGTGGCCTCAAGTTCTTCATGAATGCGGGCTCGGGCATTCGCCTCGGCCGTGACCGAGGCTTCGGCGCGGGCCTCGCAGGCCGCACGGGTTTCGCGCGCGTCTGAGGCCGCCCGTTCCGCCTCGCGCTCGGCCTCGGCAGCGTGGCGCAGCGCCTGATCGGCGGCTGACAGCGCATCGCGGGCCCGGGCAAGCCGCGCCCCGGCCTGAGCTTCGGCGTCGATCAGAATACTGCGACGCCCGGCAAGGATTTCGGGTTGGGCCTCGGCCTCTTCCAGTTCAAGGGCGGTTTCTTCGCGGCGGGCAGCAAGCTCGGCGGCGCGGGTACCTGCCTGATCCAGCCGCAGACGCCAGCCCGATTCCTCCTTGGCGATTTCCTGCAGACGCCTGATGCGGGCATTGGCCTCGCGCCGCAGTTCCTCAAGCGCGCCGCGCCGGGTCAGGGTGGCGATGCGCGCAGCCTCGACAGCGGTACGGGCATGTTCGACCGCCGCAGCCGCCGCGCCCCGGTCGGGCAGTTCGGCCAACGCCCGTTCGGCCTCGGTCAGCCGGGTGCGGGCGTCAAGCGCGTCCTCGCGGTTGCGCGCCAGTTCGGCGCGGGCGGATTCGGCGCGGCTTTGCGCCATGGCAAGCTCGGATTCGGCACGCGTTACGGCCCGGACTGCGTCGGACAGTCCGCGCTCGGCCTCGCGCCTTGCGTCGCGGGCGCATTTCTCGGCCTCGGTCGCCGCCAGATAGCGGGCGCGCAGCGTCTCATGCGCGGACAGGGTCTCATCAGCGCGGGCCTGTGCCACCTCGGCCTGCGCGCTCATTTCGGCAAGCTGGTTAACCTTTTGCAGATGCAATGCAGCCGCAGATGCGGCCTCGCCCGCCATCACCCGCATCCCGTCCCAGCGGAAAAGGTCACCTTCCCGGGTCACCAGCCGCTGACCGGGGGCAAGCTGCGCCTGCAGGGCCACGCCTGTTGCCACATCGGCGACCAGCCCGACCTGCGACAGACGGCGGGCCAGGGCGGCAGGCCCGTCCACATGGGGCGCCAAGGCCTCGACCCCATCGGGCAGAGGTTGCGGCGCGTCATAGCACGGCAGCAGGTGCCAGCCCGAGCCATCCTCGGCCAGTCCGACGCCCAGATCGTCGCCCAGTGCCGCGCCGAATGCAGTTTCATAGCCACGCCCGACGCGGACCAGATTCAGAATAGAATCGCTGCTCTGCCCGCGTTCGACCAGCCGTTTCAGCGCCGCCACCTCGGCCTTCAGCGCCGAAACCTCGCCCTCGGCCTCGGCGCGGGCCGAGCGGGCGGCAGACTCCTCAGCCTCCAGCGCAGCGCGGGTTTCCTCAGCTTCGGCCAGCCCCTCTTCGGCGGCTTCGACGCGGGCGCGGGCTTCTTCCTGGGCCTCTTCGGCAGCCTCGCGGGCGGCCTCGGCCTCGGCACCGGTTTCAGCGGCGCGGACGGCGGCGGTTTCAGCCTCAGTCGCAGCGCGGGTCGCGCGTTCCTGCATCTGGCGCAGATCGTGAACCAGCCGCTCGGCCGATTGGTGACGGGCGGCGATACGGGCGGATTCGTCGGTCAGCTCTGCCAGCTTGGCCTCGACCTCGCGCAGCGTCTCGGCGGCCTCATCGGCAACATCGGCCGCGGCCTGCAACCGTTCATCATGGCCCTGTCCGGCCTTTTCCAGCTCACGTTTTTCCCAGACCAGCCGCTCGATCACCTCGCCAGCGTCGCGGTTCAGCGCCGCCTCGCGCTCGATATCGCGGTCAAGCTGGGCGATGCGCGCCAGCAGCGTCTGGATCGCTTGCGCCGCGCGGGTCTCGGCCTCATCCAAAGCCTCGCGCTCAACGACGGTGCGGGACAGGATCGCGGCGGCGACCTGTTCCTCTTCCCTCAGGGGGGGCAGTTTCTCTTCGGCCTCTTGCCGGGCGGCAATGGCGCGGCGGGCGGCACCCTCGGCCTCGGCAGCGGCGCGGATCGCAGCCTGCAGCGCCTCGGCGGTCGCAGCCCTGGCACGGTCTGCCTCGGCCCAGCGCCGGTAAAGCAACATCCCCTCGGCCCGGCGCAAAGCAGCGCCGATTTCGCGGTAGCGGGCGGCGGCACGGGCCTGACGGGCAAGACTCGCCGCCTGGCTGGAAAGCTGGTCCAGCGTGTCGTCGACACGGGTCAGGTTCGCCTCGGCCGCGTTCAGCTTCAGCTCAGCCTCATGCCGACGCTGATAAAGGCCCGAGATCCCTGCCGCCTCTTCCAGCACCCGCCGGCGGGCCTTGGGCTTGGCGTTGATCAGTTCGGAAATCTGCCCCTGACGCACCAGAGCCGGCGAATGCGCCCCGGTCGAGGCATCCGCAAACAGCATCTGCACATCGCGCGCCCGCACCTCTTTGCCATTGATGCGATAGGCCGAGCCCGCATCGCGCGTAATGCGGCGGGTGATGTCCAGCGCATCGCTGTCGTTCAACCCGGCGGGGGCAAGGCGGTCCTTATTGTCGATGGTCAGCGTGACCTCGGCATGGGCGCGGGCCGAGCGGCGGGCCGTGCCGGCAAAAATCACATCCTCCATCCCCTCGCCGCGCATGGCGGTGGGACGGTTTTCGCCCATGACCCAGCGCAATGCCTCAAGCAGGTTCGACTTGCCACAGCCGTTCGGCCCGACCACACCGGTCAGGCCCTCGCGGATGACCAGATCGGTCGGATCCACGAAGCTTTTGAAACCATTGAGGCGCAGGCGGTCAAAGCGCAAAAGGGGGGTCCCTGAGGGTCATCCAGATGCTGGGGATTTTTGGCCATACCGGCCAACAAGTCAACACAAACCCCATATATCGCGGGGTTTAACCGATCTATCCACAAGATTCTGGTTCACGCCGGGAAAACTGGTGTTAATCTGGCGCCATGATTCCAGCGCTTTCCATCATTCTGATCTTTCAACTTGTGGGCGAGATCGCGACCCGCAGTCTGGACCTGTTGTTGCCGGGGCCGGTTCTGGGGCTGCTGCTGCTGGTGCTGTCGTGCAGTCTGCGCCCGGCGTTGGCTGAACTGCTGCGCCCGGTTGTGAATGGGATCCTTGGGCATCTGTCGCTGTTCTTTGTCCCTGCTGGTGTCGGTGTGATCGCGCATCTGGGACAGTTCCGCAGCGATGGGTTAGCCGTGGCGGTGGCGCTGGCGGTATCGACCGCATTAGCAATTGCTGCCGGGGCGCTTGTATTCTGTGCCGTGGTTAAGTGGATGGGCGGACCCAGGGAATGACAAACGCAGCCCTGATCTGGAGCTATCTGACCGAAGGCCCGCTTTTGTGGCTGACGGCGACCCTGCTGGCCTATTGGGCGGGCGATACCTTCTTTCGCGCCATGGGCCGGCAAAGCTGGGCGAACCCTGTCCTGTGTGCGGTGATTATCCTGGCCTGCGTGCTGGGGGTGACCGGCACCAGCTACCAAACCTACTTCGAAGGCGCTCAGTTCGTGCATTTCATGCTGGGCCCGGCGACGGTGGCGCTGGGGATGCCGCTTTATGACAACCTCCACCGGGTCAAAAAGGCACTGCTGCCATTGATTGCGGCACTGTTGGCGGGGTCGATAACTGCAGTGGTCTCGGCGCTGGCGATTGCCAAGGCCTTTGGCCTGTCCGAGGTGATGCTGGCAAGCCTTGCCCCCAAATCCACCACAGCACCTGTTGCCATCGGCATCGCCGAAGGTCTGGGCGGAGAGCCGACCATCACCGCCGTTCTGGTGCTGGTGACCGGTATTTTTGGCGCGATTATAGCAACACCGCTGCTGAACGCGCTCAAGATCACCGACTGGCGGGCACGCGGCTTTTCACTGGGGGTCGCCGCGCATGGCATCGGCACTGCCCGCGCCTTTCAGGTGAATGAGACCGCCGGCGCCTTTGCCGGAATCGGCATGGGGCTGAACGCGGTGCTGACCGCGATCATTGCGCCGCTCGCTCTTTATCTGTTCCAGTAAAGATTGCCGCGCCCTCTGCGCGGAATGTCATATCCGGGAAACGCGCCAGCGATATAGCCCCTGCCAATCAAAGCGGAGAGGCCGGATGACAGATCAGCCGACAAACATACCGCCCCGGCAGGGAACGCCGGCCGAGGTCTTTGCGGCCTTTCTGAAACTGGGCCTGACCAGTTTTGGCGGCCCGATCGCCCATCTGGGCTATTTCCGCGACGAGCTGGTGACGCGGCGCAAATGGCTGAACGACAGCGCCTATGCCGATCTGGTGGCGCTTTGCCAGTTCCTGCCCGGCCCGGCCTCAAGCCAGGTCGGCTTTGCGCTGGGACTGATGCGCGCGGGCTGGGCAGGTGCGCTGGCAGCATTTGCCGCGTTCACACTGCCCTCGGCGCTGGTGTTGCTGGTCTTTGCCATGACGGCGGCAAGCATTTCTGGCCCGGTCGGAGACGGCGCACTGCACGGGTTAAAGATTGTCGCAGTGGCAATCGTTGCACAGGCTGTCTGGGGCATGGCCCGCAACCTGTGCCCGGATAAAGAACGCGCGGCGATTGCAGCCGTCGCAGTGGCAGTGCTGGCCTTTGTCCCAGGGGCCTTGGGGATGATCGGGGCAATTCTGATTGGCGCAATCCTTGGCCTGGCACTGGGCCGGGGGACAGTGACCAAGGTCCATGGCCCCGCCATCCTGCCTATTTCCCGCAAACTGGCGACCGGGGCGGGGATTGCCTTTCTGGGTCTGCTCACCCTTTTGCCACTGCTTGCGACCCAAGGGCAGGCGCTGGCCGTCATCGACAGCTTTTACCGCGCCGGGGCCCTGGTGTTCGGGGGTGGGCATGTCGTCCTGCCGCTTTTGCAGGCCGAAACGGTTGCTACTGGTTGGGTTACACCAGATCAGTTCCTGGCCGGATATGGCGCGGCGCAAGCGGTGCCGGGGCCGCTTTTTACCTTTGCCGCCTATCTCGGCGCTGTTCTGGGACCTGCGCCGAATGGCCTGACCGGAGCCGTTCTCGCGTTGCTGGCTCTGTTTCTGCCGGGATTTCTGATCCTGATCGCCGCCCTGCCCTTTTGGAACCGCTTTCGATCAATAGCGCAGGCGCAATCGCTGATGCAGGGCGCGAATGCCGCCGTGGTCGGTATCCTGGGCGCGGCCCTTTACACGCCCGTCTTTTCCAGCGCCATCGGGGATCTGCGGGATTTCGCACTGGCCCTGATCTGTTTCGTGCTGCTGACAGCGTGGAAATCGCCGCCATGGGTCGTGGTGATCCTGTCGGTGCCTGGCGGGATCGCCCTGGCGCTGATCCCCTGACCGGGCCCGATCACCCAACGAAAAAGGCCGCCCGCAGGACGGCCCATCGCAGTAGGAATGAAAGGCGCGCTTATGCGGCGTCGGCCTCTTCTGCGGCATGGCGGCGCTCACTTTCCTCGCGCGACAGCGCGACAGAGGTGCGCACACCCTTGGCCACGAATTCCATCAGACCTTTCACCACGCGTTCGTTCGGATCAATTCCGGCGCAGGACAAAACCTCGCGACCGTCGCGCGACCGTGCCCAACGTGCAATTTGTTCAGGCCCGTTGCCGTATTTTTTATCATCGGCGATCGCATCGTCCAGCGCGGCCAGCACAACCGCAGCAAAAAGCTTGCGGGCCCGCTGTCCTTGTTCAAAGTTGAAAGCCGAGCCATCCACGAAATCGCGCATCATCGTTATCCTGTTTTTCTTGCGGTGCCACCGCACCTTGAACAATGCCAAGGCTGCTTAATGGTCTTGCCTCCAGGCGGCGCTGGTCGGCTTAGCCGATCCAGGCCATGATTCGGTATGCCCCCCACCGCATGTCCGCCATGCACACTGTGCAAACCCCGGCGGATGTAAAGAATAGCCGCCAAAAGCAACGGTCTTGCGACAAGCGGAAGTTCGCAGGCCCCCTTGACAACGCTGCAAGCGTGATCGGGTTTCCGAAGGACACGGGGGTGGATATAGGCGTTTACCCCCACGGTTCAAGCCTCGCGAGGCGGAATTCCTGCAAGCTTGTCAAAGCTGTCGCGGAATTATGCGGGCTTGCCCGCCATTAATTGCGCCGTCTGCAAATAACGCGCAACGATATTATCAGCGATTCTTTAGCTTACTGCAATGGTTGCGCATAACAGATATTCCGCCAGTTTTTATTCCGGCTATGGTCAAGCGCAGGTTTGCAAGCCTAGAATTAGCGTAGATTTAGTCAATGACGGGAAATCAGCCGATATGGCAGGATCAGGTTTCCCCGTAATTTTTTATCAAGGACAGGGAAATCAACATGGCGCAACCAACCATCCATGTCGCGCATGAAGATCAAGGAAATTCAGGCCGTTACGTCGTCACCTTGCCCGGGGTCGAGGGCGAGGCCGAGCTGACCTGGCGCAGTGCCGGCCCGGGGATCATCGTGGCCGACCATACCTACGCCCCCGACTCGATGCGCGGCACCGGCGCGGCTTCAGCGATGGTTCAGCGGCTGATCGCTGATGCCCGTGAGCGTGGCCTGCGCATCATCCCGGCCTGTTCCTATGTCCGTGCCCAGTTCAGGCGCCATCCCGAATGGTCCGACCTTCAGGCAGAGGTCTGACCGCGATTGACGCGCCGTCACATTGTACGCTTTGCTATGTTAGCGCAAACAAACATATCAGTACCGGTATGTAAACTCAATTTCTGAATAATTGACGGACATGTCGTCCATGTCTAGCTTCGCGGGGAGGCAGGTGGCCTGGCCACCGCCGCGTCGCGGATGCGTCCCGAAAGGACCGCCCTGCACCCGCGCAGAAAGGGGAAGGCACGGGCTGGACCCCGGCTGTGGAGGCAGCCGCCACCCGGGCAAATGGAGTGGGAGGAATGATGGTGAACCTCAGGAAATACGCCCTGGCGCTGGCCTCGGCGGCAGCACTTTCGCTGCCCGGCATTGCTGTGGCCGAAGGCATGGTCGGGATCTCGATGCCGACCAAGACCTCGGCGCGCTGGATCGACGACGGCAACAATATGGTCAAGCAGTTCCAGGATGCGGGCTACCAGACCGACCTGCAATATGCTGACGACGATATCCCGAACCAGCTTGCGCAGATCGAGAATATGATCACCAAGGGCGTGAACGTTCTGGTGATCGCGGCGATCGACGGCACCACGCTGTCGAACGCACTGGCCAATGCCAAAGCCGCCGATATCAAGGTCATCGCCTATGACCGGCTGATCCGCGACACGCCCGACATCGACTATTACGCGACATTCGACAACTTCAAGGTCGGGGTCGAGCAGGCGACCACTCTGGTAGACGGCCTCAAGGAACGTTTCCCGGAGGTGAAGCCGTGGAACGTCGAGCTGTTTGGCGGCAGCCCGGACGACAACAACGCCTATTTCTTTTATGACGGCGCGATGTCGGTCATCCAGCCGCTGATTGATGACGGTTCGATCGTGATCCCTTCGGGACAGATGGGCATGGACAAGGTTGGCACCCTGCGCTGGGACCCCGCCACCGCTCAGGCGCGCATGGATAACATCCTGTCCGCAAACTATACCGACAAACAGGTGCATGGTGTCCTGTCTCCCTATGACGGGCTGTCCATCGGTATCCTCAGCTCGCTCAAAGGGGTCGGCTATGGCTCGGGCGACCTGAAAATGCCCATCGTCTCGGGTCAGGATGCAGAAATCCAGTCGGTCAAGTCGATCAAGTCGGGCGAGCAGTATTCGACCATCTTCAAAGACACGCGCGAACTGGCCAAAGTCACCGTCAGCATGGTCGATGCCATGATGAAGGGCGAAGAGCCCAAGGTGAACGACACCGAAAGCTATGACAACGGCGTCAAGACCGTGCCTTCTTACCTGCTGGAGCCGGTGGCCGTGACCGGAAAGAACCTCGAAGAGGCGCTGATCGGTTCAGGCTATTACACCGAAGACCAGCTGAAGTGACACCAACCGGCGCTGTCGCGGACCCTCTCGCGGCGGCGCCTTCGGCGTGACCGCAAGGGGTGGCCATGGACGCTATTCTGGAAATGCGGGGAATCACCAAGGAATTCCCTGGTGTAAAAGCCCTCGACAATGTGAACATGACCATCCGGCGCGGAGAGATCCGTGCTTTGGTGGGCGAGAACGGTGCCGGAAAATCGACGCTGATGAAGGTGCTGTCGGGCGTCTATGCGCATGGCAGTTATCAGGGCGATATCCTTTATAACGGCAAGCCGATGGCCTTTCGCTCGATCAGGGACAGCGAAGAGCAAGGCATCGTCATCATCCATCAGGAACTGGCGCTGGTGCCGCAGATGTCGATCGCCGAAAACATCTTTCTTGGCAACGAGATCGCAAGACATGGCGTCATCGACCGGCGCGAGACCAACCGCCGCACGGCCGAGCTTTTGGCCCAGGTCGGGCTGCGAGAAAGCCCCGAGACCAAGGTCGGCACGCTGGGCATGGGCAAGCAGCAACTGATCGAGATTGCCAAGGCCCTGTCGAAAAAAGTCGATCTTCTGATCCTTGATGAGCCGACCTCATCGCTGAACGAACATGACTCGGACGCGCTGTTGCGGCTGCTTGAGCGGTTCCGCGAACAGGGGATGACCGCGATCCTGATTTCGCACAAGCTGAACGAGATCAGTCAGGTCTGCGACAGTATCACCGTGCTGCGCGACGGCGCGACGGTCGCACATCACGACGGTATGGTCGATGAATCCGCCATCATTCGCGATATGGTCGGTCGCTCGATGAATGACCGCTATCCGCCGCGCCAGCCTCAGATCGGCAAGGTGGTGATGCAGGTGCGCGACTGGACCGTTGCAGATCCCGCGCGCGATGGCCGTTTGCTGGTCAAAGAGGCCAGCTTTGAACTGCGGCGCGGCGAGGTGCTGGGCATCGCCGGACTGATGGGCGCTGGCCGGACCGAACTGGCGATGAGCATTTTTGGCCGCTCGATGGGCGAGTTCAGATCCGGATCGGTCGCGCTGCACGGTAAGCCCGTCGATCTGTCCACGGTGCCCGCGGCGATCAGGGCCGGCCTTGCCTATGTGACCGAGGACCGAAAATCGCTGGGCCTCGTGCTTGAGGACACGATCCGCCGCAATATTCCGCTGGCGAATTTGCCCGGTATCTCGCGCCAGGGGGTGGTGGACCGTCAGCGCGAAGGTGCGGTCGCGCGCGACTTTCGCCAGCGCATCAACATCCGCTCGCCCTCGGTCGAGCAAAGGACCGTCAACCTCTCGGGCGGGAACCAGCAAAAGGTAGTGCTGGCGAAATGGCTTTTCGCCGGGCCCGAGATCCTGATCCTTGACGAGCCGACGCGCGGCATCGACGTAGGCGCGAAATACGAGATCTATACGATCATCCGCGACCTCGCCGCCGCTGGAAAGTCGATCATCGTCATCTCGTCAGAAATGCCCGAGCTTTTGGGCATCACCGACCGTATCCTGATCATGAACGAGGGCCGTCTGGTCGGAGAGATGCCGACCGCAGAGGCCACGCAGGAACGTATCATGCAGGTCATCATCAGGTCGGGCCAGGACCTGACCGACGAAAACGTTACCCCCGAGCAAATCGAGGCAGAGGCCGCACATGTCTGACACGACCACTGAACGCTCCGGCGATACGTTCGGCTTCATCCGCCGCAACATCCGCGAATATGGCATCCTGTTCGCGCTGATCATCATTATGGCCTTTTTCCAGGTGGTCACCGGCGGCATCCTGTTCCGGCCGGTCAACCTGACCAACCTGTTCCTGCAAAACAGCCACATCGTCATCATGGCGGTAGGCATGTTGCTGATCATCGTCGCGGGCCATATCGACCTGTCGGTCGGTTCGGTCGCGGCCTTTGTGGGGGCACTGGCGGCGCTGATGGTGGTACGGCTGGGACTGCCCATTCCGGTCGTGGTTGTCCTTAGCCTTGCCGCAGGCGCAGTTATCGGCGGCATTCAGGGCTATTGGATCGCCTATTGGAAAATCCCCAGCTTTATCGTCACGCTGGCGGGTATGCTGATTTTCCGCGGGCTGACCATGTGGATCCTGCAGGGCCAGAATATCGGCCCCTTTCCGCGTGGCTTTCAGATGATCGCCTCGGGCTTCATCCCGGATATCTTTGGCCCCGACAAACAGCACACCCTGTCGTTGCTGCTTGGCTGGGGGGCGGCGGCATTGATCCTGTGGCTACAGATCCGGGCCCGCCGCCGCGAAGAGGCCGTCGGTATCGCGGATGAACCCTTTGCCTTCTTTGCCGCCAAGAACACGCTGATCTTTCTGGCACTGGTGTGGATCAGCTGGGTGCTGGCGAATTTCCGCGGTCTGCCCAACGTCTTTATCGTCATGGCGGTGCTGGTCGCGCTTTACGCCTTTATCTCTGAGCGCACGACGCTGGGGCGGCGCATCTATGCGATCGGCGGCAACGCCAAGGCGGCCAAGCTTTCGGGCATCAACTCGGAACGTGTGGTATTCCTGACCTTTATGAACATGGGGATGCTGGCGGCGCTGGCAGGGATCGTAGTCTCGGCCCGGCTGAACTCGGCCACGCCAAAGGCCGGGGTCGGGTTCGAACTTGACGTGATCGCGGCGGTCTTTATCGGCGGCGCCTCGATGGCAGGCGGCGTCGGCACGGTGATCGGCGCAGTGGTCGGAGCCTTTATCATGGGCGTGATGAACAACGGCATGTCGATCCTGGGTATCGGCATCGACTATCAGCAGGTCATCAAGGGGCTGGTGCTGATGGCCGCCGTGATCTTCGACGTCTCGAACAAGAGCAAGACGTGACCCCGGACTGGATCGCTGTCGACTGGATCGCTGTCGACTGGGGCACCACCCGGCTGCGGACCTGGGCCATGCGCGGGACCCAAGCGGTCGAGGCACGGGCCTCGGACAGGGGGATGGGTGCACTTAGCCCCGCAGGGTTCGAGCCGGCCTTGCTTGATCTTGTCAGCGACTGGCTGCCCGCCTCGGGTCGGATACGGGTCATCGCCTGCGGCATGGTCGGCGCGCGGGGCGGTTGGACCGAAGCCGCCTACCGCGCCATCCCCTGCCCCCCGCTTGACCCTTTGCAAGCCATTCACGCCCCCGCTATTGATCCACGGCTGGATGTCCGCATCCTGCCCGGCCTGTCACAGAACGATCCGCCCGATGTCATGCGCGGCGAAGAAACCCAGATCGCAGGCTTTCTGGCTGAAAACCCGGATTTTGACGGCACGCTTTGTCTGCCCGGCACCCATTGCAAATGGGTCCGGCTGGCGCGCGGGCGTGTCGTTGGTTTCCGCACCTTCCTGACCGGAGAGCTGTTCTCTCTGCTCGCCGGCCAATCGGTACTGCGGCTGACGATCGGGACGGCAAAGCCCGACGCCACGGCCTTTGCCAGGGCCGGCGCGTTGGCGCTGGCTGACCCCCATGCCGCGAACGCGCAGCTTTTCACGCTGCGCGCCGCCGCGCTGTTGCAGGGGCTTACGCCGGAACAGGCGGCGGGGCGGCTGTCAGGCCTGCTGATCGGCGCCGAACTCGCCGCAGCGCGCGACCTCTGGCAAGGTAACTCAACCGTGATAATTGGCACAGCAGGGTTGGCACAACTTTACGAAGATCTGCTGCTGGCAGCGGGCGCAAAGGCGTGCCAAAAGGATGGCGCGGCCCTTGTCCTTGCCGGTCTTGTCGCCGCCAGCTTAGCGTTGCCGGAGAACACATGAACCAGCCTATAATTGCCATCCTGCGCGGGTTGACCCCCGCGGAGGCCCTACCCATTGGTCGCGCTCTGGTTGAAGCGGGGATCGACTGTATCGAGGTGCCCCTGAACTCACCCCAGCCGCTCGACAGCATCCGATTGATGGCGGCGGCGCTGGCAGGGCAGGCAACAATCGGGGCGGGCACCGTTCTGACAGTCGCACAAGTGGCCCAAGTCGCCGATGCCGGCGGGCGGATGATCGTTTCGCCCAATACCGACCCGGCGGTTATCCGCGAGGCGCGCTCGCGCAGGATGCAAGCCTGGCCCGGCGTTTATACCGCCACCGAATGCTTTGCCGCCATCGCTGCCGGGGCGACCGGGCTGAAACTGTTCCCCGCCGATCAGGCCGGAACCGGAACGCTGAAGGCGCTGCGGCAGGTGCTGCCCAGCGAGGTCGCAGTCTATGCCGTGGGCGGCGTCGGCCCTGATAATTTCGCCGAGTGGCGCGCGGCGGGGGCGCAGGGCTTTGGCATCGGCAGCGCCCTTTATCGCCCCGGCGACACCCCCGAAACAGTCGCAGCAAGGGCACGAGAGGTAGTGGCGGCACTACAGGCCCTGACATGAGTGCGCAGGTCTTTGACCCTCGCATCTGTGAATTGGGCGAAGGCGCATTCTGGCACCCCGAACGCGGCCAGCCTTTCTGGTTCGACATCCTTGGCCGGCGACTGCTGTCGCGTCAGGACGGGGCCGAACTGGAATGGCGCTTTGACGAAATGGTCTCGGCCGCAGGGTGGATCGGCCGCGACCAGTTGCTGATCGCAAGCGAAAGCGCGCTGATCCGGTTTGACCTGCGCAATGGCCAGCAAAAGCGGCTGATCGCGCTTGAGGCCGACCGGCCCGGCAACCGTTCGAACGACGGGCGCGCCGATCCCTTCGGCGGATTTTGGATCAGCACGATGGCGCGGAACGCTCAGGCTGGCCAGGGCGCAATTTATCGCTATCTTGACGGAGAGTTGCGCCTTTTGCGGGGAAACATGTCGATTCCGAATGCGATCTGCTTTTCTCCTGATGGCCGACTGGCCTATTTCGCCGACACCGCCGCCCAGGTCGTCTGGTCGCAAGACCTTGATGAGCAGGGCTGGCCCTTGGCCGAGGCACGGGTCTTTCTGGACCTGAGCGGCACCGATCAATTCCCGGACGGGGCCGTGACCGACGATCAGGGCCGGTTCTGGAATGCGCGCTGGGGCAGCGGCACGGTCGCCTGCCACGCGCCCGACGGACGGTTGCTGAAACAGCTGGCCCTGCCCGCCGTCCAGCCAAGCTGCCCGGTCTTTGCCGGACCCGACCTGACACGGCTGATCGTCACCAGCGCCGCCGAAGGCCGGCACGGCCCCGATGACGGTCGCACCTGGCTGTTGGCCCCCAACGCACGGGGGCGGGCCGAACCACGGGTCCACGCGTGATGGCCAGCGAATTCGGCACTCTGCCCGATGGGCAAAGGGTCATGCAGGTCACAATCTCGGGGCACGGGCTAAGGGCTTCGATCATCACGCTTGGGGCTTCGCTTCAGGAACTGCGGCTCGACGGGATCGGGCATTCTCTGGTGCTGGGCTTTCCCCGGCTTGAACCCTATCTTGACGAAGGGCGCTATTTCGGGGCCGTGGTCGGGCGCTATGCCAACCGCATCGCCCATGGCCGGGCCGTCCTTGACGGGCAAAAGCTGCAGCTTGACCGCAATCAGGACGGTCGCCACATGCTGCACGGCGGCCATGACGGCTGCGGCACCCGCAACTGGATACTTGCCGACTGGGACAAAAGCTCGGTTGCGATGGCCGATCACCTGCCTGCCGGCCACATGGGCTTTCCGGGGGCGATGCTGATTCGGGCGACCTGGTCGATCCTGCCCGGACCGGTCCTGATGCTGACCATTCTGGCCACATCGGACGACACGACCTTTTGCAACTTTGCCCAGCACAGTTATTTCAACCTCGACGGCTCGGATACGATTGCCGATCACCGCCTGTCCGTGCCCGCTGCGACCTATCTGCCGGTGGATGATGACCTGATTCCCCTTGGTGCGCCCGCACCTGTTCAGGGCACCCATCTGGATTTCCAGAACCCCACCCGTCTGGGGGAAAGGCTGGGCGGGCCGCGTATCGACCACAATCTTTGCCTGTCGGACCAGCGCCATGTCCTGCCGCGCAAGGTCGCAACCCTGCAGGCAGGTGGGCTGAGTATGGACCTTAGCTCGACTGAACCGGGCCTGCAGGTCTATACCGCTGAACATCTGTCCCCCGGGGCGCCGGGCCACGGCGGCAGGCCCTATGACCGTCATGCCGGGGTCGCGCTGGAATCGCAGATATGGCCTGACGCACCGAACCACGCCGATTATCCCTCGGCGCGGTTAGAGCCGGGGCGGCTTTACCGCCAAACCACGGTCATGAGCTTTCGTGGCAGGGTAGCTTGACCTTACATCAACCAAGCCCCTAATGCGGGACAGGGAGGAGCCATGGACCCTGCACCGATTATAAACGCCTATTCCGAGCCTTTCGTGCAGGCGCCCTTTGCGGTGCAGCTACAGATCCGGCTGCGGAAACGCATCATTCGCGGCGAACTGCCGCCCGGGACGCGCCTGTCCGAACAGGAAATCGCCGATCAATACGAGCTTTCCCGCCAGCCGGTGCGAGAAGCCTTCATCCGCCTTGCCGGAGAGGGCCTGCTTGAGATCCGCCCCCAGCGCGGCACCTTTGTCACCCGCATTGATATGGAATGGGTGCTCTGTACTCGCTTTATTCGCGAATCGCTGGAATCCGACATTGTGCGGCTGGCGGCGACCCGCGCCCAGCCGCAGGACCACGAGGCGCTTTTCGCCCAGATCGCGCGGCACGAGGCCGAAACCGACCCCGCCAACCTCGCCCAGCTTGACGAAGAGTTTCACGCCATGCTGGCCCGGATCTCGGGCAAGGTGATGGTCTGGAACCATCTGCAACAGCTCAAGGTGCATCTGGACCGTGCCCGCCACCTGCTGGCGGCGATGACGCCCAAGGACGATATGCTGGCCCAGCACCGGGAGATCGCCCAGGCCATCGCCGCCCAGGACCCCGACCGGGCCGAGGCCGCGATCCGCGACCACCTGCGCCGGGTACTGATGGAGCTGCCGGGCGTGCTGCGCCTGTCTCCGAACTATTTCACCAAAACCGACACGCTGGCCGAAACCCTCGCCGCTGAAAGCTGAGCCGCGCCCGGCCTGTCACGAGCGCCGTACCCTCTGGGACTGTTCGCCAAGGCCTGAAATACCAAGCCGCATCACCTCGCCGCCGCGCAGAAAGACCGGGGGTTTCGCGCCCATGCCCACACCCGGGGGCGTGCCGGTCGTGATCACATCCCCCGGCATCAGCGTCATCAGCCGCGAGCAATAGGCAACAATCTCGGCCACGCCAAAGATCATCGTCGCGGTCGAGCCATGCTGGCGACGCACCCCGTCCACCTCAAGCCACAGGTCCAGCGCCTGCGGATCGGGGATCTCGTCCCGGGTGACAAGCCACGGGCCGATGGGGCCAAAGGTGTCAAAACCCTTGCCCTTGTCCCAGGTGCCGCCGCGTTCGGCCTGCCATTCGCGCTCACTCACGTCATTGACGACGCAATAACCCGCGACATGTTCCAGCGCCATCGCCTCGGACACCTGACTTGCGCGCGCGCCGATGACGACGCCCAGCTCGACCTCCCAATCGGTCTTTTGCGCGCCGGGCGGAATGATCACATCATCATCCGGGCCAATGATGCAGCTGGTCCATTTGTTGAACACCACCGGTTCGGCCGGGACTGGCAAACCGGCCTCGGCCGCGTGATCGGCATAGTTCAGCCCGATAGCCACGAATTTCGGCACATGGCCGACGCAGGGCCCAAGGCGCGGCTGACCCGACACGATGGGCAGCGCATCAAGATCCAGCGCCGCTAACTGCGCCAGCCCATCGGGGCCCAGCACCTCGCCCGAGATATCGGCGATATGGGCCGAAAGGTCGCGAATACGCCCCTCGGCATCCAGAAGCCCCGGTTTTTCCTGACCCGCCGGGCCATAGCGCAGCAGTTTCATCGCTGATCCTTTCGCTTGTTCGCCTATGGCTCGGGCGGCGTATCAACCGCGCCCGACAAAGGGCATGTTGGTCGCCATGACAGTCATATGCAGGACATTTGCGCCCTCGGGCAGGTTCGCCATATGAAACACCGCCTCAGAGACATTCGCCGCGTCCATCACCGGTTCGGGCCGGATCGAGCCATCGGCCTGGGGCGCACCCTGCGTCGCCACACCCGTAATCATCTCGGTCGCGGCATTGCCGGCGTCAATCTGACCGCAGGCGATGTTAAAGGGCCGCCCATCCAGCGCCAGCGTCCGCGTCAGCCCCGTCACCGCATGTTTGGAAACCGTATAGGGAACCGAACCGGGGCGCGGCGCCTCGGAAGCGATCGAGCCGTTGTTGATGATCCGCCCGCCCATCGGGTCCTGCCGCCGCATCTGGCGAAAGGCTGCACGGGCACACAGGAACATACCGTCGATATTGACCCGCGCAACGCCCTGCCAGTCCTGCCAGGAAATTTCGTCGATCAGGCGCGAAATCAGGATCGCGCCTGCATTGTTGAACAGAACATCCAGTCGCCCCCATTCGGCCACCGCACGGGCAAAGGCGGCATCGACCGCCGCCTCATCCGTCACGTCGCAGGGCAGAATCAGCGCATCAGGATGGCCATCCGCCGTCTCGGCCAAAGCCGACTCGCGTCGGCCGATCAGCCCGACCTTCCAACCCCCATCAAGAAACCGTCGGGCGGTAAGCCGACCAATGCCGCTGCCACCGCCGGTAATCAGGATCGTTTTCATCGCATGCCCCCCTTTTCCCGTCGTGGGCGGATGCTAGCGACAACATCCGCCCAGGAAAAGGGCCGCTCGGGCAAAGGCGCGGGAATCAGGCCTCGGGGTCCCAGCCGCTGATCTGCTTGCTGTCCATGAACTCTTCGAGCCCCCAGACACCACCCTCACGCGCCCGGCCCGAAGCCTTGACCCCGCCAAAGGCCGCGCCACGCCCGCGCGACTGGCCATTCATTTCGACCATGCCGGCACGCAGCTGGCGTGCCAGTCGGTTGCGACGGGCACCATCCTGCGTCTGAACATAGTTCGTCAGCCCATAGATCGTGTCATTGGCGATTTCGACCGCCTCTTCTTCGCTGTCAAATGGGATGATCGACAGCACCGGACCAAATATCTCTTGCCGCGCGATGGTCATCTCATTGGTCACATCGGCAAAGACGGTCGGCCGGACGAAATAGCCGCGATTGACGCCCTCGGGCAGGCCGGGACCACCGGCGACCAGACGCGCGCCCTCGTCGATGCCCTGCTGGATCAGACCCTGAATCTTGTCCCATTGCTGCTTGCTGACCACCGGACCGATGTGACGGCCGGGCTGATGGGCGCTGGCGACCTGGGTTTCCTCGGCAACCTTACGGGCCTGCTCGACCGCGGTTTCGTAGAACGAACGCTCGACCAGCATCCGCGTCGGCGCGTTGCAGGACTGGCCACTGTTGTAAAAGCAATGCCGGGCCCCGCGCACCACCGCCTTTTCGTCGGCATCGGCAAAGATCAGGTTCGCACCCTTGCCGCCCAGTTCCAGCGCCACTTTCTTCAGCGTGTCGGCAGCAGCCTTGGTGATCGCAATCCCGGCGCGGGTCGAGCCGGTAAAGCTGATCATATCCACATCAGGATGGGTGGAAAGCTGGGTCCCTACCCCCAAGCCGTCCCCGTTCACCATGTTATACACACCCGCAGGCAACCCGGCCTCATCCACGATTTCGGTAAAGACGACCGAGGAAAGCGGCGCGATCTCGCTGGGCTTCAGCACAACGGTATCGCCCGCAAGCAACGCCGGGATCACCTTCAGCGTCACCTGGTTCATCGGCCAGTTCCACGGCGTGATCAGCCCGACAACGCCAACCGGCTCCCACGCGACCATGCTGTTTGGGGCATGCGGACCCAGCGGGCGGATGAATTCAAAGTTGCGGAACGCCTCGATGAAGGTCTCGATATGATAGCTGCCGGCTGCGGTCTGGTCGTTCAACGACATGTCCTGCGGCGCGCCCATCTCGGCGGTGATCGCGGCGGCCATATCAGAGGCGCGGCGCTTGTAGATCTCCAGAATCCGTTCGACATAGGCCAGCCGTTCGGCCGGAGACGTCCGGGACCAGCCCGGGAAAGCCGCCTTGGCCGCCGCAACCGCCGCATCGGTATCCGCCTGATCGCCAAGGCTGATGACCGCCACCGGCTCTTCGGTCGAGGGGTCGATCACCTCAAGATCGCGCGGCTGGCTGGGCGCAACCCAGGCGCCGTTGATGTAAAATTTCCGCTTGTCGGCAAGTCCGCTCATGAGAGCCTCCCTTGATCTGCGATTGGCCAGCAGACTGGCACCCGGACAGCCGGGCTGCAAGCCACAGCAGCCGCCCCGATTTTTATCACGACTTGAAAGATCGTGTTGGACAATCCGATACGCATGACTATCTTGACGCGGGAGAGCCAACCGAAAGGACCTGCAATGTCCCTGCGCATCAACGATATCGCCCCCGATTTCACTGCCAACTCGACCGAGGGGCAGATCAGCTTCCACGACTGGATCGGCGACAGTTACGCGATCCTGTTCTCGCATCCGCGGGACTTTACCCCGGTCTGCACCACGGAATTCGGTGCCGTGGCGCAACTGGTCCCCGAGTTCGAAAAGCGCAGCACCAAGGTGCTGGGCGTCTCGGTCGATTCGGTCGAGGATCACGGGAAATGGAAGGCCGACATTGAAAAAGTCGCTGGCGTTCCGGCCAATTTCGCCATCATCGACGACACCGATCTGACGGTCGCCAAGGCCTATGACATGCTGCCCGCCGACTATTACCTGCCGAACGAAGGCCGCACGCCCCAACACTCGGCCACCGTGCGGACGGTGTTCATCATCGGGCCGGACAAAAAGGTGCGCCTGACCATGACCTATCCGATGTCGGTCGGCCGCAACTTTGCCGAAATCCTGCGCGCGCTTGACGCGGTGCGGAAAACCGACGGCGTTCCGCTGGCAACCCCGGCAAACTGGGTCCCGGGCCAGGATGTGATCGTGGCGCTGGCGCTGGACGACGCCGCCGCCGAGGCGCGCTATGGCCAGCTTGACAAAAAGCTGCCTTACCTGCGTTTTGCCAAGGACCCGGCGTAACTCCGGGCCGGGTGGGGCCTTTCGCCCCGCCTGGATTGTTCAGTCCGGACATCTGGCGGACGGTTCTGGATGAATCGTTCCGGCTCTGATGTCCGGATCTTGCAGATGTATTGACCGTCGAGGGTCTTGAGCCTGCGGGCAAGGCCGCCAGTCACTGTATGGCCGCTTGGAGGGCGAGCGTGGTCGTGGCGCTTCCACAACGAACTCGCCTATAAGGCATCCTTCCATTCCAAAGAATGGATCGCACCATCAAACCGGGGAAACAAACAGCTGACCCGACCGCCCTGGCGGACAATAACCTCGCCGAAAAAGCAACAGCCCGCCCGCAAACCTGCGGACGGGCCGATATGCACTAAGAAAAAGAAAGATCAGCCTTCGGCGTCTTCTTTTTCTTTTTTCTCGGGCTGGATCTCTTCGCCCGTCTCTTGGTCGACCATTTTCATGCCAAGGCGAACCTTGCCACGGTCATCAAAGCCCAGCAGCTTGACCTTGACCTCCTGGCCTTCCTTAAGCACCTCATTGGGGTGGTTCAGGCGCTTGTTGGCGATCTGGCTGACATGGACCAGGCCGTCACGCTTGCCAAAGAAGTTCACGAAGGCACCAAAGTCGACCAGCTTGACCACCTTACCGGTGTAGATCTTGCCTTCCTCGGGCTCGGCCACGATCGAATAGATCATCTCATGCGCCTTGCGGATCGCATCGGCGTTGGACGAGGCGATCTTGATGGTGCCATCGTCGTTGATGTCCACCTTGGCGCCCGAAGTCTCGACGATCTCGCGGATGACCTTGCCACCCGAGCCGATAACTTCGCGGATCTTGTCGACCGGAATGGTCATGGTTTCGATACGCGGAGCATGGGCGCTGAATTCGCGACGGCCCTCGGACAAAGCTTTCGACATTTCGCCCAGGATGTGCATCCGGCCGTCCCTGGCCTGAGCCAGGGCCTGCTCCATGATCTCGGGGGTGATGCCCGCGACCTTGATGTCCATCTGCAGGCTGGTGATGCCGTTTTCCGTCCCGGCAACTTTGAAGTCCATGTCGCCCAGATGGTCCTCGTCACCCAGAATGTCGGTCAGGACTGCCCAGCGGCCATCCTCTTCGAGGATCAGACCCATGGCGACACCGGCAACCGGAGCCTTCAGCGGCACACCCGCATCCATCATCGACAGCGAGCCACCGCAGACCGAAGCCATCGAGGACGAGCCGTTCGATTCGGTGATCTCGCTGACCACGCGGATGGTGTAGGGGAAGTCGGTCGGCGCAGGCAGAACCGCCTGCAGCGCGCGCCATGCCAGCTTGCCGTGACCGATCTCACGACGGCCCGGCGAACCCACACGGCCAACCTCGCCGACCGAATAGGGCGGGAAGTTGTAATGCAGCAGGAAGTTGCTGCGGAAGTTACCGTGCAGCGCGTCGATGATCTGTTCGTCATCGCCGGTGCCCAGGGTGGTCACGACCAGCGCCTGCGTCTCGCCGCGGGTGAACAGAGACGAACCATGGGTACGCGGCAGGAAGCCGACTTCCACGTCGATCGGACGCACGGTGCGGTTGTCGCGGCCGTCGATCCGCGGGCGGCCATCAATGATGCCCCCACGCAGGATGCCCGATTCCAGCTTTTTCAGCGCCGAACCCAGGTTCGGGTCAAGCTGCTCTTCCTCGCTCAGACCTTCGAGGATCTTTGCCTTGGTTGCCTCGATGGCGTCGCGGCGCTGACCCTTGTCCTGAATTGCATAGGCGGCGCGCATATCGGCCTCGCCCAGCGATTTCACGCGGTCATACAGGGCCGAGTAGTTCGGCGCCTGGAACTCAAAGGGTTCTTTGGCGGCTTCTTCGGCCAGCGAGATGATCAGGTCGATCACCGGCTGCATGGCCTCGTGGCCGAACTTGACCGCGCCCAGCATCTCGGCCTCGGTCAGCTCATAGGCCTCGGATTCGACCATCATCACCGCGTCGCGGGTACCGGCGACGACCAGATCAAGGCGCTGCTCGGGGTTGCCGCGCAGGTTTTCCATATCGGCAACTTCGGGGTTCAGCACATATTCGCCGTTCGCAAAGCCAACGCGCGCCGCGCCGATCGGCCCCATGAAGGGCACGCCCGAGATGGTCAGGGCAGCCGAGGCAGCAATCATGGCGACGATATCGGGATCGTTGACCAGATCGTGGCTGAGCACGGTGCACATCACCAGCACTTCGTTCTTGAAGCCGGGGACGAACAGCGGGCGGATCGGACGGTCGATCAGGCGCGCGGTCAGCGTCTCACGCTCGCTCGGGCGTGCTTCGCGCTTGAAGAAACCGCCGGGGATCTTGCCGGCGGCATAGTATTTTTCCTGATAATGCACCGTCAGGGGAAAGAAATCCTGACCGGGCTTGGGTTCCTTGGCGAAAGTGACGTTGGCCATCACGCTGGTTTCGCCCAGAGTGGCAATCACCGAGCCGTCGGCCTGACGGGCAACCTTGCCCGTTTCCAGCGTAAGCGTTTCATTGCCCCACTGGATCGATTTCTTCACTTCATCAAACATTCGGTTTCCTCTGGCGACGCGCCGGCCCTCCGGTCGCGTCCCGTGTCAAATGGCGGCCCCATTGCCGCCGCCCCTATCCTTTGCATGTGCCCCGGGGCCTGGCGTCACGTCACAGATGGAGTTGCCCCATACAGGAAAACAGGGTGCATGGGAAGTGGTTTGCCAGCGCCCTGCCCCTTCAGGCCAGCAGCGTAACGGGCAAATCCGTGGCCGGAAAATGCAAACGCCCGCGGCCTTGGCCACGGGCGCAACGCTTGGCGGCGCAGCTTGCGCCACCCTGTTCCTGCCTTAGCGGCGCAGGCCCAGCTTGCCGATCAGCGCGGTGTAGCGGGCTTCGTCCTTGCGCTTCAGATAGTCCAGCAGCTTACGACGCTGCGCGACCAGCTTCAGCAGACCACGGCGGGAGTGGTTGTCTTTCTTGTGGGTCTTGAAGTGCTCGGTCAGAGTAGCAATGCGCGAGGACAGGATCGCAACCTGCACCTCGGGCGAGCCGGTGTCGCCTTTCTTGGTGGCGAATTCGGCCATGACGCGGTTCTTTTCTTCAACCGTAATCGACATCGGGGGCTCCTTTCAGAACAAAGGGTTATGGCTCAGGCCGGGATGTCGTCCAGCACAGGCCCATGGAGAACACCGCCAGAATCGTTCAGGCGGATGCGGGCGTATAGGCGGAATCGGTGCAAAAGGAAAGCGGATTCCTTGGCCAGCACGGTTACTTCTGCGGTTTGATCTGGTTCAAAAGGATATCTTCTGCGCGCAGGTTCGGGGCGTTCTGAACCTCGCAGATAATCACCCCGTCCACGCGGATCACCGCTGCGTCGTTTTCGTCCCGCTCAACCGTCACGACAGGTTCGGTGCCGCTGCCATCATCCTGATAGCGCAGCTCAATCCGGTCCTCACGTGGGTTGAAATCGGCAATAACGGCCGGAGGCGCGTCCAAGTCAGCCCGGTCGCCAGGCATTTCGAGAGCGAACAGATCCTCGCCCTCGCCCCCCTCGGCGAAATCGCCCGCGCCGGGCAACAGCGTATCGCGACCCTCACCGCCATGCAGCCAGGCGCGATCCGGATCGGCCGAACCGATCAGCAGATCATCGCCCTCACCTCCGTCCAGATCATCCTCGCCCCGCCCGGCGATCAGGGTGTCATTGCCGATCCCGCCCCACAGCCAATCATCGCCGTCACCAGCGGTAAGCAGGTCATCGCCCTCACCGCCAAAGATCGTATCGTTACCACCGCCACCGTGCAGAGTGTCATTGCCGCCCTGACCGGTGAGGTAATCGTTGCCCTCGCCCCCGCCGATCAGATCGTCGCCACCCGGACCATAATCGCCGTCGCCATAGATCCAGTCATCGCCGTCGCCGCCCAACAGGGTATCATTCCCCTGCCCGCCATGCAGATCGTCGTTGCCGCCATGACCGCGCAGCAGGTCATCACCCTCGCCGCCGGCCAGCCAGTCCGAACCTTCGGTGCCATCCTGAACGGAACTTTCAGCCCCATTACCCTCATCACCGTCAGGCGGGCTGCCCGAACCGTCCGGCTCATCATCAGTCGTCGGGTTCCGGGTCGTCGAGGTCACGTCAATGGCAAGACCAGCGAACAGCATAGTGAGCAGACTGCTGAGCAATAACATGACAACACCCGAAAGAATCACACAACCTTTACGAGCAACCTAGCGCGGCACCGCTGGGCTCGCATCCTCAATGTCAACAATGAGTTAACAAAGCAGATGCTCCTCACGGCTGCACCGAGGATTCAGTAAAAGGGTGATCTGAACGGGTCAGCTATAATCGCGAGCGCCAAAGATTGCGCTGCCGACGCGGACATGGGTTGCGCCTTCGGCAATGGCGGTTTCGAAATCGGCGCTCATGCCCATCGACAGGCCGCGCAGACCATTACGGGCGGCGATGTCACGCAAAGCGCGGAAATGCGGCACCGGATCTTCGCTCTCGGGCGGGATGCACATCAACCCCGACAAAACCAGCTCCATGGCCTGACACTCGGCGATGAAGGCATCGGCATCATCCGGCAGAATACCCGCCTTTTGCGGCTCGGCACCGGTGTTCACCTGAACGAAAAGCTGCGGACAACTGCCGCGTGCCTGCACTTGCCGGGCCAGTTTACTTGCCAAAGACGGACGGTCCAGCGTGTGGATCGCGTCAAAAAGCTCAAGCGCAGGTTTCAACTTGTTGGTCTGTAAGGGGCCGATCATGTGCAGCTCGACCCCGGAAAAGCGCGTGCGCCAATCGGGCCATTTTCCGACCGCTTCCTGGACGTAGTTCTCGCCAAAGATGCGGTGGCCGGTTTCCAATACCGCCTCAACCCGCCCAGGGGGCTGCACTTTGCTGACCGCAATCAGAGTGACCTCTCCTGCTGCGCGTCCCGATGCCTTTTCGGCCGCCGCGATGCGGCGCTTGATCTCTTCCAGTCCCATGAGTGCATGATTCCCAAAAGAAAAGAGCGGGCGCAAGGCCCGCTCTTCCTGATTCCAGGTTCTGACGGATCAGAACTTGAACTTCACGCCGACGTCAGCGTAGGTGTCGTCGTCTACACCAGCAACGTCGGAGTCGACGTTGATGATGCCGCCGGCCAGAACGGCGCCGCCGCCCAGGTCGTAGTCAGCGCCGATACCGATAGCGCGCGGTTTGATGTCGCTGGCGCCATACACGTCAACTTTGTCCTGACGGAAGAAGCCCTTCACGGTCAGAGCGTCAGCTTGGTAAGCAGCCGACAGACCGATGGTCGAGTCGAACTCAGCGCCGGTGCCGACGAACACGTCGTCGTATTTGACGAAGACGCCTTTCACCGAGAAATTATTGAATTTGGCTTCACCGCCGAGCGAGATTTCGCTCATGTCGTCGTGCTTGGCATAGCCCAGAGCGGCCCACCAGTTGCCGGCGTCGTATTTAGCGGCCAGCGAGTAGGCAACGTGATCCGACAGAGCGTCGGAGTCGGGGCTGCCGGTGATGGGGTTGTAGCTGTTAGCGCCGGTGGTCACGTCGTAGACGCTGGTGTCAACACCATCGGTAGCCGAAGCGTAGAACGAGATCTGGTTGACGGTGTATTCATACAGGATCGTCGGGCCCTGATCGCGGTTGGCACCGTCGCCGACCAGGTAGCTGATCTCTTCCGGATCGCCAGCAACGGCGCCGTCGGTGTAGCCGATCTCATACAGGTCGCCGATCGCGGCTTCCGAAGCCGAAACGACGTCGCCCATCGACAGTTTGCCGTAGGTGCCCGAAATCCAGACAGCGCCACGCTCACCGCGGGCAGCCGAACGGTACGAGTTGTTCCAGTCTTCCTGGTCAACGCGGAATTCACCGCCGAAGGACAGACCAGCGTCCGATTCGCCGGTCAGCGTGAACTTCACGCGGGCGCGGCTGGCGAACTGGACATCGTCACCGTCATAGATCACACCCATGCGGCCGTCGCCCGAGATGGCGACTTCGGCAGCGGCAACACCGGCGGTCATAACCAGCGCGGTGGTGGCGAAAAGAACCTTTTTCATGGTTTTCCCTCTTGTCTCTCTCGTATGCCCCACCCCGGAGTACCGGCTGGGGTATGCCTGTTGTGTCGCGCTTTCCCCCCCGCATTGCAACGAAATCGCATCCACTTAGCCAGTTTCCGGGATGCTGTGATGCACATGAGCCACACCCCATTGCAACGCCCCGGTGCCGGTTTTGCCCCGCCGCGGAGCCATGCGCCCCCTGTCCCGCGCGCGTACTATATTCACCACGGCCAGCCGGATTGCGCAGGCAGGCGCGGCATCTCTTGTCGCAAGGGGCAAAATTGCGCTATGGCTCCGGCAAGGACGATCCGGGGGACTTCAGATGACCAGACGCGCCGTACGGCTGACCGCCACCCTGCTGATCCTGGCGGGGCTTGCCGCCTGTTCGGGCACAGGACGTCAGGGCCAGTCCCAGACCACGCAGCCGCAACAGCGCGAATCCACGATCTGGGACGTCTTTTCGAATCGCCGCGACCCGAACGATACGGTGGCCGTCAACCGCTATCTCTGGAACGCCAGTCTGGAGGTTCTGGACTTTCTGCCGATCCAGTCGGTCGACCCCTTTACCGGCGTGATCGTCACCGGCTACGGCACGCCTCCGGGCGGTGGCCGCGCCTATCGCGCCACAATCAAGGTCAGCGATCCTTCGCTTGATGCGCGTGCGCTTAAGGTTTCGCTGCAGGGTTCGGGCGGCGCAGCGGTGGCGCCGGACACGGTCCGCGCGGTCGAAGACGCGATTCTGACCCGCGCCCGTCAGCTGCGGCTGCAGGACCGTAATCTCTAAGCAGCACCGACCCCGCTGGACCTGCATCGGGCAAGCGGCTAATACCCTGCGGGCAGTCTGACGCCCGGAGGTTTCCATGCCCTATGATCCCGCAATCAGCGAGCCGCGCTGGCAAAAAGCGTGGGAAGAGGCGAGCGCGTTCCGCGCCGTCCGGGACGAACGGCCCAAATATTACGTGCTCGAGATGTTCCCCTATCCTTCGGGGCGCATCCATATGGGCCATGTGCGCAACTATACCATGGGCGACGTTGTGGCCCGGTTCAAACGCGCGCAGGGCTTTTCCGTGCTGCACCCGATGGGCTGGGATGCTTTTGGCATGCCGGCCGAAAACGCCGCGATGGAACAGGGCGGCCATCCGCGCGACTGGACCTACGGCAATATCGCCACCATGCGGGGGCAGCTGAAACCGCTGGGCCTGTCAATCGACTGGAGCCGCGAATTTGCCACCTGCGACGACGATTACGTCAAGCAGCAGCAGTCGCTGTTTCTGGATTTCCTTGAGGCGGGGCTGATCTATCGCAAATCGGCCATGGTCAACTGGGACCCGGTCGATATGACCGTGCTTGCCAACGAACAGGTGATCGACGGCAAGGGCTGGCGGTCGGGCGCCCCGGTCGAGCGGCGCGAGCTGACGCAATGGTTCTTCCGCATCTCGGACTATTCCGAAGAGCTGCTTGCGGCGCTGGACGGGCTGGAGGGCTGGCCCGAGAAGGTCCGGCTGATGCAGCAGAACTGGATCGGCAAGTCGCGGGGCCTGCAATTCCGGTTCGAAACCGTGAACGCCCCCGAAGGTTTTGAAAAGATTGAGGTCTATACCACCCGCCCGGACACGCTGCGCGGGGCGTCCTTTGTCGCGATCTCGCCCGATCATCCCTTGGCGCGCACGCTTGAGGCCGACCCTCGCATTGCCGCCTTTGCCGCCGAGGCGCGCAAGCTCGGCACCAGCGAGGAAGCTCTTGAAAAGGCAGAAAAGCTGGGCTTTGACACCGGGCTCAGGGTTCGTCATCCGCTTGATCCCGGCTGGGAACTGCCGGTCTGGATCGCGAATTTCGTGCTGATGGACTATGGCACCGGCGCCATCTTTGGTTCGCCCGCCCATGATGAGCGCGACCATGAATTCGCGGTGAAATACGGGTTGCCGATCCGCGCCACCTTTGGCCCGCGCGGCACGACGCTGGACGAGGCCGACGCGCTGGTCGCCAAAGAACCCTATGTGCCGCTGAAATCCGAAGTCGTGACCTATGTGCGCGGCTTTGCCGGAGAGGCCGAACAGACCGGAGAGGCCGCGGTGGATGCCGCCATCGCCCATGCCGAGGCGAATGGCTATGGCGAAGGCGTGACCAAATACCGGCTGCGCGACTGGGGCATCTCGCGCCAGCGCTATTGGGGCTGCCCGATCCCTGTGGTCCATTGTGACAGCTGCGGTGTGGTGCCTGAAAAGAAAGACAACCTGCCGGTTCTGCTGCCGCAGGATGTCAGCTTTGACCAGCCCGGCAACCCTCTGGATCGCCATCCGAACTGGCGTCAGGTGACCTGTCCGAATTGCGGTGCCGCCGCGCGGCGCGAAACCGACACCATGGACACCTTTGTCGATTCGTCCTGGTATTATGCGCGTTTTACCGCGCCCCATGCCGCGACCCCGACCGATCGGGCCGAATCTGACTACTGGATGAATGTCGACCAATATATCGGCGGCATCGAACATGCGATTCTGCATCTGCTTTATTCGCGCTTTTTTGCCCGGGCGATGGTCAGGACCGGCCACCTGCCCGAAGCCGCGAAAGAGCCTTTCGATGCGCTCTTTACCCAGGGCATGGTCACGCATGAGATCTACATGACCCGGGATGGACGCGGTCGCCCGGTCTATCACCTGCCCGAAGATGTCGTCGACGGAAAGCTGAGCGATGGCACAGCGGTTGAGGTGATTCCCTCGGCCAAAATGTCGAAATCCAAGAAAAACGTCGTTGATCCGGTCAATATCGTCGGAAGCTTTGGTGCGGATACCGCGCGTTGGTTCATGCTTTCGGACAGCCCGCCCGAACGTGACGTCGAATGGACCGCCGCCGGGGCCGAGGCCGCGAACCGCTTTCTTGGCCGGGTGTGGCGGCTTGCCGACGAGATCCCCGAAGGGGGCGAAGACCCCGATCTGATCCGCGCCGCACACCGAGCCATTGATGAGGTGACGCGCGCCATCGAAAGCTTTGCCTTCAACAAGGCTGTGGCCAAGATTTACGAACTGGCGAACACGACCGCGAAATCAAAGGCAGGCGGCGATTCGCGGCGCGAAGTGCTGCGCATCCTTGCCCAGCTGATGGCCCCGATGGTGCCGCATCTGGCCGAAGAAGTCTGGTCCAGGGCCGGCGGACAGGGCATGGTTGTCGATGCCCCCTGGCCCAAGGCGGACCCGGCGTTGCTGATTTCGGATTCGGTCGTGCTGCCGATCCAGATCAACGGCAAGCGCCGTGCCGAGATCGAGGTGCCCAAAGACATGCCCAAGGAACAGATCGAATCGCTCGTTCTGGCCGATGAGACGGTGCAGAAATTCATGGCCGGCTCTGCGCCCAAGAAGCTGATCGTCGTGCCGGGGCGGATCGTCAATGTCGTGGTCTAGACGAACGGCGATCCTTGGCGCGCTGGCGCTGGCGGCCTGCGGCTTTTCCCCGGTCTACGGACCGGGGGGCACGGGCGGCAAGCTTTTTGGCCAGGTCCGCACCGCCGATCCGCGTACCCCGGACGATTTTGCCTTTGCAGGCCGGATTGCCGAGCAGCTGGGGCCGGAAAAAGACGCGCGCTTCCTGCTGGAATACCGGCTGCGCATCGCTGTTGTTCCGCAGGCGATCACCCGGGATGAGGTGACGACGCGCTACGCCCTGAACGGCACCGCCGATTTCGTGCTGACCGAGGCAAGCTCAGCCCGCGAGGTGACGCGCGGACAGGTGAGCAGCTTTACCTCATATTCGACCACGGGGACCACCATCGCCACCATGGCGGCCGAACAGGACGCGCATGACCGGCTGGCCCGTATGCTGGCCGATCAGGTGGTGACGCGGCTGCTGGCCGTTCAGCCAGACGCGGTGCCATGATCCTCAAGGGCGCCGAGATCGGACATTATCTGGCGCGGCCCGATCCGACCCGCCCGGCACTGCTGATCCATGGCCAGGACGCGATGCGGGTGGCACTGAAACGGGCCGAGGCCACCAAGGCTCTGGTCGGTGAGGGTGCCGAGGAAGAGATGCGGCTGACCCGCATCCCGGGCGGTGACCTGCGCCGCGACCCCGCAACCCTGCTTGATGCCGTCAAGGCGGTCGGTTTTTTTCCCGGTCAGCGCGTGGTGCTGGTCGATGACGCAACGGATGCTGCTGCCCCCGCCATCGCCGCGGCAATCTCGGAATGGAGGTCGGGCGATGCCGTGATCGTTGTCGCGGCCGGGGCGCTGAACAAATCCTCGGCGCTGCGCAAGCTTTTCGAGCCCCATCCTGCCGCTGTCACCGCCCCGATCTATGACGACCCGCCTGGTGAGGATGAGGTCGGGCGCTGGTTGCGCGATGCCGGGTTGCGGGAAATCCCGCGCGAATCGATGCGCGATCTGATGGCGCTGGCGCGCGCGCTTGATCCCGGCGATTTCCGCCAGACGGTGGAAAAGATCGGCCTTTACAAACATGGTGACCCCGAACCGCTAAGCCCGGCCGAGATCGCAGCCCTTGCACCTGCGACCATCGAGGCCGAGGTCGACGACCTGATTGATTGCGTGGCCGAGGGCAGGGCGCGCGAATTCGGAAAGCTGATGCGACGCATCGAGGGACAAGGCATTGCCCCGGTGACGCTGTGCATCGCGGCGCTGCGGCATTTCAGGGCGCTGCATACCGCCGCCTCGGACCCCGGCGGACCGGGGGCAGGGTTGGCACGGCTGCGCCCTCCGGTCTTTGGGCCACGCCGTGACCGGATGATCCGGCAGGCCCAGGATTGGGGGATGCGCGCGCTGGAAGATGCGATCCATCAGCTGATCGAGACCGATCTGGTGCTGCGCTCATCCTCTCGCGCTCCGGCTATGGCGCTGATGGAGCGGATGCTGCTGCGGTTATGCATGATGCCGCGGGGGGTGCGGTGACAAATCCGCAAGACGTCGGGGCACTTGTGATCGGCGCGGGGCCTGCCGGGTTGATGGCGGCCGAGGTTCTGGCCGGACAGGGTGCGCAGGTGGTGGTGGCCGAGGCCATGCCGACCCCGGCGCGCAAGCTCCTGATGGCCGGAAAATCTGGGCTGAACCTGACTAAGGATGAGCCTTGGGAGCTGTTCATGACGCGGTACGGGGGGGGGGGGCCCCCCCCCCCCCCCCCCGGGGGGGGGGGGGGGGGCGCGCGTCCCCCGGGATATTTGATCACAGAAGAATTCGGGCCGCAGGAGGTCATCAGCTGGGCGCGCGGGTTGGGAATCGAGCTGTTTTCCGGCTCAACCGGGCGTGTTTTTCCGGTCGGGATGAAGGCGTCGCCGCTGCTTCGGTCCTGGCTGGCGCGATTAGCGGGGCAGGGCGTCGATTTGCGTACCCGCTGGCGCTGGAACGGCTTTGACGGAGTGTTCTGGCGGTTTGAAGTACCGGAGGGTACAGCCTTGCTGCGTCCCCGCACCGTGGTGCTGGCACTGGGAGGGGCGAGTTGGCCCCGGCTTGGTTCGGACGCGGCATGGGTGCCTTGGCTTGTCGGGCGCGGCGTTGAGGTCGTGCCCTTCCAGCCTGCGAATATGGGTTTTCGCGTCTCGTGGTCAGCGCAGATGGCGCGGCATTTTGGGCAGGCGGTCAAGGGTGTCGCCCTATGGGCCGGAGAGCATGTCAGCCGGGGCGAATGGGTCGTCACTGCCGAGGGGATTGAGGGCGGGGGCGTTTATGAGGTCTCGGCTGCCATTCGCGACGGCGCCCGGGTCCACGTCGATCTGGCGCCGGATCTGGGCGTTGATGAGCTGGCGCGGCGGTTTGCACGCGCACCGTCCAGACTGTCGATCGGCAACCGATTGCGCCGGGGGCTGGGCGATCCGGTTCGCGCTGCGCTGCTGATGGAATGGGGCAGGCCGCTGCCTTTGGCGAACGATGAGTTGGCCCGTCGCGCCAAAGCGCTGGTGCTGTCGCATGAGGGGCCGATGGGTATTGCGCGCGCGATCTCTTCTGCAGGAGGGATTGCCGCCGAGAGCGTGGCTGAGACTCTGGAGTTGAAGGCGATGCCCGGGGTCTTTGTCGCGGGCGAGATGCTGGATTGGGAGGCTCCGACCGGGGGCTATCTGCTGACCGGCTGTCTTGCCACCGGGCGCCGGGCTGGCCGGGGTGCCGCCGCTTATCTCGCCGCGGCACGGAGATAGGCGGGCCGGGCGCGCATCATCTCAAGATAACCCGTCAGCCGGTGTTCGATGATCGGAAACCGTGCGGTCAGGGCCCAGGTCAGACAATGCGCCAGAATGATGTCGGGCACCGTCATGCGGTCGCCCATCAGGAAACCTTCGTCGGCCATGCGATGGACAAGGGTACGCTGGCTGCGCTCAAACTCCCAGCGCAGGGTATTCTTGATCGCGGCAAGGCGCATTTCCTCGGGAAGGATGAAACTGTGGCGCGCGGCAAGCCATAAGGCGGCGTCGAATTCGTCCAGCACGAATTGCATCAGGCTGTCCTGGCGCGCGCGCTCAAGCGTGCCTGCGGGATGGGTCAGCGCGCCATGCTTGTCGGCCAGATAGGTCAGGATCGCGGTCGAATCAGTGATGGGCGTGCCGTCCACCACCAGCACCGGCACCTTGCCTGCGGGGTTGAAGGGTGTGACCCCTTCGGAATGCGGATTGACGGCGACATGCTCATAGGGACGCCCAAGCTCTTCGAGCATCCAGAGCACGCGCAGGGCGCGGCTCTTGCCAGTTCCGATTACCTGATACATCTGGCTCCTCGCATTGCCTTATGATCCAAGGCTAGACCGACGGGACGATTCCCACAATCAGCGCCATTGACGCGGCCGCCATCGAGGCGCAGGAATTGCGGGCTGCGAGAGGGAGATCTTCATGAACAGGACACTGCGCGCCCCGCTGTTCAATGCGGTGCTGATCGGCGGATCGTTTATCCTGCTGATCAACTTTGCCTTGCGTGCCAGCTTTGGCGTGTTCCAGATCCCCGTCGCGCAGGAATTCGGCTGGCCGCGCGCCGAGTTCAGCCTGGCCATCGCCATCCAGAACCTGGCCTGGGGGATCGGTCAGCCGATCTTTGGCGCGCTGGCCGAACGCTGGGGCGACCGCTGGTCGGTGATCATCGGCGCATTCCTGTACTCTGCCGGGTTGATCCTGACAGCCTATGCGACCGACCCACTGACCGTGCAGCTGTTAGAGGTCATGGTCGGCTTTGGCATCGCCGGCACCGGCTTTGGCGTGATCCTTGCCGTGATCGGGCGGGCCGCCAGCGACGAAAACCGCAGCCTGGCGCTGGGGATCGCCACTGCCGCCGGCTCGGCCGGGCAGGTTTTTGGCGCGCCGCTCGCCGAGATGCTGCTGATGCATTACCCGTGGCAAAGCGTGTTCATCATCTTTGGGCTGATCGTGCTGGCCTGTCTGTTTTTCCTGCCCATGCTGAGCAGTGGCAAGCCCGCCAGCCGCAGCGAGCTTGAGGAAAGCATGGGTTCGGTGCTGAAACGCGCCTTTACCGACCCGTCTTATCTGATGATCTTTGCCGGCTTCTTTTCCTGCGGCTATCAGTTGGCCTTTATCACCGCGCATTTCCCCGCCATGGTGACCGAGATGTGCGGACCGATCAGCCCCCTTGGAACATTGGCAAGCATCGGGATCACCACCACTTCGACACTTGGTGCGGCAGCTATCTCGTTGATCGGGCTTGCAAATATCGCCGGATCAATCTTTGCAGGCTGGTTGGGCAAGCGCTATACCAAGAAATACCTGCTGGCCGGAATCTATACGCTGCGCACCATTGCCGCCGCTGCCTTTATCCTGCTGCCGATCACGCCGACCAGCGTCATCATCTTTTCGCTGGTCATGGGCGGGCTGTGGCTTGCGACCGTACCGCTGACCTCGGGGCTGGTCGCCTATATCTACGGGCTGCGCTACATGGGCACGCTTTACGGCTTTGTCTTTCTTAGCCACCAGCTTGGTTCGTTCCTTGGCGTGTGGCTGGGCGGCAAGATGTACGACATCTACGGCGATTATACGATCGTCTGGTGGGTAGGGGTCGGCGTCGGAGCCTTCAGCGCGCTGATCCACCTGCCCGTGCGCGAGGCCCCCTCACGGTTGGCCACTACCTGAACCAGGCGGTTTTTTGTTTGACTGGTCAATCAATGAAATCTAGCTTTTGCGGTCAGGCGCAGACAGAAGCGCCACCGCGAAACAGGGAGAGTTTTCATGTCCATTGACCGCCTTGCCCGCCGTCTGGCGGCAGGCCTGACCGCAACGGCGCTGCTTGTTCCGGCTGCTTTGGCGCAGGACGCCGGGGAAATGCCGCAATGCCAGGTGCGCGAATTTGCCATGGGTCTGCGTTATCAGCAGCAATCGGCCGAGGTGCAGGCGCTGCAATTGCAGGCTTTTGCGCTGGCGACCGAACGGCTGGATGCCGCCGTTGCCAAGGCCGAAGACCCGTCAAAGCTGGCTGTTGTCACTGACCTCGATGAAACCGTGATCGACAACAGCGCGCTGCTGGTCCGTGACATGCAGGAATGCCACCAATACGACACCTGGGACACCTGGGGTTTCTGGGAACGTGAGGGCAAACCCACCCTGATCCCCGGCGCCAAAGAGTTTCTGGATCATGCCGACAAGGCAGGGGTAGCGATCTACTACATCTCGGACCGTTTCGGCGAGAACAAACCCTCGACCATCGCCACGCTGAACGAACTTGGGCTGCCGCAGGTTTCGGACGATCAGGTGCTGCTGTACGGCACCACCAAGGTCGAGCGGCGCGGCGTCGTGTCAAAGGATCATCAGATCATCCTGCTGCTCGGCGATACGCTGCACGACTTTGACGGCGTATTTCATAAGGCTGACACCGCCACCAAACGGCAGAAGGTAGAAGAAAACCGCGCCCGTTTCGGCACCGACTGGATCGTGCTGCCAAACGCCACCTATGGCGAATGGAGCGAGGCACCTTTGACCGGCTGGGACGCCGTGCTCAAGACCGAATAACCGCCGAAAGGACCATTGCCTCTGGCCGGGGGATCGGCAAGTCTCGGCCCGTCTGGCCGGAGGGGGTTCATGCGTGCATTGATGTCGGCGGGGATCATCAGCCTGATCCTGGCCTATACACTTAGCCAGTTTTACCGCGCTTTCCTGGCGGTTCTGGCGCCGGTGCTACGCACCGAACTGGGGGCCGACCCCGAAGATCTGGCGATCTCATCTGGCATGTGGTTCCTGACTTTTGCCCTGATGCAGATCCCCATCGGCACGGCACTGGACCGGGTCGGGCCGCGCCGGACCGTAGCAGCTTTGCTGGCGCTTGGGGGCGCGGGCGGGGCAGCGGTCTTTGCGCTGGCGCAGGCGCCCTGGCATCTGCACGTAGCACTGGCCCTGATGGGGGTTGGCTGCGCGCCGGCACTGATGGGCAGCTATTACATCTTTGCGCGCACTTATCCGGCGGCAGTCTTTGGCACGCTGGCCGGGGCGACGGTGGGCTTTGGCTCGATGGGCAATATTCTGGGCACGGCCCCGTTGCTTTGGGCGATCGAGGCCATCGGCTGGCGCGAAACGCTGGCCCTGCTTGCGCTTGCCACACTTGCGGTGGCGGTGGCGATCCTTGCGCTGACCCGCGACCCCGAGCGGCTGCCCCCGACCGAGCGGCCCGGCTCTTTGGCCGAAATCCTGCGACTGCGGCCGCTGTGGTTCATCCTGCCGCTGTTTTCAGTGAACTATGCCGCCTCGGCCGCGATCCGCGGACTATGGGCGGGTCCCTATATGGCCGAGGTGCACGACGCATCGGACCAGCTTATCGGCCAGGCAACGCTGGCGATGGGTGTTGCCATGGTGGTCGGCAACTTTCTTGTCGGGCCGGCACTGCGGCTTGTCGGCTCGATCCGGCGTCTGGCGCTGATCTCGAACGGCGGCGGGGTGGCGGTCATGGCGGCGCTATGGCTCTTTCCCGCCGAAAGCGTCCCGCTGTCGGTCACGCTGCTGGCGCTCGTCGGGCTGTCGGGGGTCAGTTACAGCGTCCTCATGGCGCATGGCCGCGCCTTTTTACCACAACATCTGGTAGGGCGGGGCGTCACCTTCCTCAACATGTTCTCGATCGGAGGAACCGGACTTTTGCAATTCTCCTCGCGCCCGGTTTATCGCTGGGCCTCGGCGGGCGGGGATGCGGCGCATGCTTACTCGACCCTGTTCCTGTTTTTCCTGATTCCGCTTACGGTGGGGTTCCTTTTGTATTTCCTGACGCCCGAGACACCTGATGCCTGAAATTCCCGCCGACCGGATCAATGTGGTTGCCCCGAACCTGAAACGCCGCCTGTCGGGCGTGACGGCCACCGTGGTGCGGCTGATCCCGGTACAGGCACGCATGATCGGCATCGTCGCCACCGGCCCCGGTCTGCCACCCGATCTGCCACATATTCCACTGACCCGCGCCGCGCTGCTGCCCCGGGACCGCTGGCGGGTCTGGCACGCGCGGCGCAACACGGAAATGGCGCTGGGGCTGATCCTGCGGCATATGCTGCGGCGGCGTTACCGGCTGCTGTTCACCTCGGCCGCGCAACGCCGCCATACCGGCTTTACCCGCTGGCTGATCCGTCGTCAGGACGCGCTGATCGCCACCTCGCCGCAGGCTGCGAGCTATCTTGAACGTCCCGCCACGGTGATCCTGCACGGCGTGGACCTGTCGGTCTTTCATCCCGCCCCCGATCGCGCGGCGCTGCGGGCCGAGCTGGGCTTTGCACCTGATGACATCGTGATCGGTTGTTTTGGCCGCGTCCGTGCGCAAAAGGGCATTGATCTGCTGGTCGAGGCGGCGCTGCGACTGTTCCCCTCGCGACCGCGTGCGCGGCTGATCATGAGCGGACGTATCACCGCCGACAATCAGGCCTTTGCGGACGGGCTGAAGGCGAAAATCGAGGCCGCCGGCCTTTCAGACCGTATCCGCTTTCTCGGCGAAGTCCCGTGGGAGCAGGTGGTGCGCAACTACCAGGCCATCGACCTGTTCACCGCCCCGGCCCGGTGGGAAGGTTTTGGCCTGACCCCGCTTGAAGCCGCGGCCTGCGGCGTGCCGACCGTCGCCACCCGGGTCGGTGCCTATGAAACGCTGATCCGCGACGGAGAAACGGGCAGCCTTGTCGACCGCGAGGACCTTGATGCGCTGACCACAGCACTGGCGCACTGGCTGGACGACGATGCGGGCAGGCAGGCGGCGGGGCAGGCGGCGCGCGAGCATGTCCAGACCAATCACGCCATCGAGGGCGAGGCCCGCGCCATCACAGAGGTCTATCGCAGGCTGTTGTCGTGAACCGCCTGGGCTTTCTGATCGCCCGGACCTTGCGCAATGAGACGGCGCTGCAAAGCCTCTCGGTACCGCAAAGCGACCTGCTTGCGGCGCTAAAGGACAAACATGTCGCACTGGTCGGTAATGCGCGCGCATTGGCCCAGACCGGACACGGCAAGCGTATCGACAACGCCGACCTGGTTATCCGCATCAACCGCGCCCCGATGCCCGCCGCCGCAAGCCACGGCACCCGCACCGACTGGCTGGCGCTGGCGACACGGCTGCCCGATGCGGACCGTGACCGTATCGCGCCCGCGCGCATCCTGTGGATGTCGCCCAAGCGCAAGCGGCTGGACTGGCAAACCGCGATCAGCCCCGGCTTTTACCTGCATCCACTGGGCGATTATCAGGCACTAAGAGACCAACTTGGCGCACCGCCCACCACCGGAGCAATGATGATCGCGCTGATCACCTGGTCGCAAATGGCGCGGCTAGAGCTTTTCGGCTTTGATTTCTTTGCCTCTCTGTCGCTGTCTGGCCGGCGAACCGCCGAGCAGGTTCCCCATGATTTTTCACAGGAATCTGCCTGGGTTCAGGAGCTGATCTCATCAGATCGCCGAATTATTCGTCATTAGGACAGAATTTTGCCATTATATCGGTCTTTTTGACGAAATCTTGCTTTCCCTTTCCCGGGAAACACCCTATATCGCGTCGTCCTTTGTCATAGGAGACCCCAATGGGCTACAAGGTCGTTGTCGCCGGCGCCACGGGGAACGTGGGCCGTGAAATGCTGAACATCCTGGCCGAGCGCCAGTTCCCTGCCGATGAGGTCGTTGCTCTGGCTTCGCGCCGGAGCATTGGCACTGAGGTCAGCTATGGCGACAAGACCCTGAAGTGCAAGGACATCGAAGGGTTCGACTTTACCGGCTATGACATCGCGCTTTTTGCCATCGGCTCCGACGCGACCAAGACCTATGCGCCGATCGCCGCCTCGCAAGGCTGCGTGGTGATCGACAACTCGTCGCTGTATCGCTACGACCCCGAGATCCCGCTGGTCGTTCCCGAGGTGAACCCCGACGCGGTCGAGAACTATCGCAACAAGATGATCATCGCGAACCCCAACTGCTCGACCGCGCAGATGGTGGTGGCGCTGAAGCCGCTGCATGACCGCGCCCGTATCAAGCGCGTCGTCGTCTCGACCTATCAGTCGGTGTCGGGCGCCGGGAAAGAGGGTATGGACGAGCTGTGGAACCAGACCAAGGGCGTCTATGTCCCCGGTCAGGAAGTCGAGCCCAAGAAGTTCCAAAAGCAGATCGCCTTCAACGTGATCCCGCAAATCGACGTTTTCATGGATAGCGGCGACACCA
The DNA here is from genome assembly GCF_000185925.1 of Paracoccus sp. TRP. Lineage (NCBI taxonomy): Bacteria > Pseudomonadati > Pseudomonadota > Alphaproteobacteria > Rhodobacterales > Paracoccaceae > Paracoccus > Paracoccus sp. TRP. The sequence continues at coordinate 130,059 of NZ_AEPN01000001.1, forward strand.
AGGAAGAATGGAAAATGGTGGTCGAGACCAAAAAGATCATCGATCCGGCGATCAAGGTCACGGCAACCTGTGTGCGCGTGCCGGTCTTTGTCGGCCATTCGGAATCGGTGAACATCGAATTCGAAGAGTTCCTCGACGAAGACGAGGCCCGCGACATCCTGCGCGAGGCTCCGGGCCTGCTGGTCATCGACAAGCGCGAGCCGGGCGGCTACGCGACCCCGGTGGAATGCGTCGGCGATTTCGCCACCTTCGTCAGCCGCATCCGTCAGGACGTGACGGTTGAAAACGGCTTGAACATGTGGATCGTCAGCGACAACCTGCGCAAGGGTGCGGCGCTGAACGCGGTCCAGATCGCCGAGCTTCTGGGCAATCGCTGCCTCAGGAAGGGCTGATCGGATACGAAGATGTGACGGCGCTCCCGCAGGTTTCGTGGGGGCGCCCTCTTGCATTTCCCACGGCGCTTGCAGACCCTGACCGGATTCACGACGAGGGAAATTGATGCGCCATCTGTTGCTTTCCACCGCCATTCTTGCCGCCGGCCCGGCCTTTGCCGACCGGATCGAGGCAACTGCCCGCGTCACTGACGTCACCGTCTATCCGTGGGGTGCAAGCGTTACGCGCGAAGCCAGCCTTGATCTGCCCGACGGAGCGCATGAACTGGTCATCCCCGGCATTCCCGAAGGGATCGATCCCGCCAGCCTGCGCGTCACCGCCAAAGGCGCGGTGATTGGCGCGACCGGCTTTCAGCAGGAACGCGCGCTGCCCGAAACTCCCGCGAAATCCCCCGAACTGCGCGAGGCAGAGCAAGAGGTCCGCCGCCTCAAATCCGCACTCGCCGAACGCGACGCCAGCGTGGCCGGAATCAAGGCCCGTGCCGAAGCCGCAGAAGACACCATCGAATTCCTGATGAAGCTTGCCGAATCCGACACCGTCGGTGCCACGGACATCACCACCCTGGCAAATACGGTTGGCGAGCAACTTTTGCAGGCCCGCCAAACCGCGATTCGTGCCGAGCTGGAGGCCGAGACCGCCGAGGCCGGGCGCGAGGATCTGGAAGAAGAGCTGGCCCGCGCCGAGGCCCGGCTTGAGGCTTTGCGCGGTACGGATTCCGGTCGCGGCGCGCTGGTCATCGCAGTGCAGGGGCAGGGCCAGCCCGCCCGTATCCGCATCACAAGCCTGACTGACGAGGCAAGCTGGTCGCCGGTCTATGACCTTTGGCTGCAGCGCAAGGAAAAGACGCTGCGGCTGGATCGCGGGCTGGTCGTCCGGCAGGAAACCGGCGAGGATTGGCTGGGCGCGCATCTGCTGCTTTCCACCGCGCGGCCTATGGATCAATCGGCACCGAGCGAGCTTTACCCTTCGTTCCCACGCCTCGAAGGTCAGGACAGAAAGCTCTACAGCCGTTCAGGTGAACCGATGGCAGAAATGGCCATGGATGCGACTGCAGAGGCCGCCCCCCTCGCCCGAGGTAGGATCGCCGGCACCGCGCTGATGGGGATGCTGGGCGAAACAGTGGTCTATGACTACCCGGCGCCGGTAACGCTGCGCGATGGGGCCGACGCGCTGCGCCTGCCGCTCGATTCCCACGATCTGACGCCCAGGATCCTTGCCGAAGCCGTCCCGCGGCGCGACAGCACCGCCTATCTGGTCGCCGACACGGTTAACTCGACCGGCGCCATCATCCTGCCGGGACAGGCGACCTTCTATGCCGACGGCGCCATGGTCGGACGCAGCGCACTTGAGCTGACCGCCGCCGGCGACGATATGAAACTGGGCTTCGGTCCGCTGACCGGCATCAAGCTGGAACGGCGCATTCCCGACGAGGTCGAGGGCAATCGCGGGCTGATCTCAAAATCCTCTGAGCGGCGCGAAACCGCGATCTTGCAGATCCGCAACCTGACCGCCGAGGCATGGCCGCTGCGGGTGATCGATCAGGTTCCAGTTTCGACCCAGGAGGCTTTGCGCATCGACTGGTCCGCCAAGCCCGAACCGGATGAGACCGACCCTGATGGCAAGCGCGGGCTTTTGGTCTGGAACGGCGAGATCAAGGCAGGTGAGACACAGCAGATCACCCTGACCACCGCGCTACGCTGGCCCGAAGGGCAGGCGCTGGTCGGCGGCGAGTGACGCGTCCGTCCCGCGATCAATACCGGGGCGAAATCGCCCCGGCCGGCTGATCGGGTTTTGCTGCCTTAGCCGACCGTAGTTGCTATGCAGAAACTTACCAATGGCGCCCGGGGCCGGAAATCAGATGGTCGGTGACCGCTCTTGAACAGGCATAAGGCCAGTCCAGGGCAATGGCTTCCTCACTAGTTTCAACGGTACAGCCTTTTTCTGCAAACGCAGGACAAATTCCCGAAGGGGGTCAGAATCAGCATGCCAGGAACGGGAAACCGGCATCCGCAGCCAGAGCATGCGGATCAAGATCGCCCCCGGTTTTGGGGTTCTGACAGGTCAAAACCTTTCCGGTTAGGCGGATACCCGGCTGGCGCTACTGGCCCAGGTGGTATGCCGGAGCATGCCTGGCTGGCGCAGCCTTTTCCCCGCAAACCCCTCCGCGAGGGAGGTCATGGACCGCAAGCGCCCACCTTTGCCTTTTATTGCCGGACCAGGGTTGTGTGACCCACCGCCTCAGCTAAAGGATGCCAAGATTGGCAGCGTCATATCGGGCACGTCTTTGATGATCACATTGCCCGATGCTGCGGTCAGCCGCATTCCAGCAGCAGGTCGCCCCTTTCCAGTGCCTCGCTAAGGCGGTCCACCGCTTCAGCCAGCCGCTCATCGACCAGATGCAGATACTGTGTCCAGTCCGACAGGTGCGACAGCTCTTCGGCCCCGTCCGAAACGCCGCGCAGCCCAATCAGCGGGATGTTGAAACGCTGACAGGCGCGCAGCACAGCATAGGTTTCCATATCGACCATATCCGCATGGATATCGTCATAGGCAGCACCGCTGACAACGCTTGCCCCGGTCGCAAGGCTCGCCTCGGCAATGCCCGGGATGCGCAGCGCCAGATCGATGCGCCCCGGCAGACCCAGCAGCGGCGTTTCGCCCCGTGGGAAGCCCAGTGCCGAGGCATCCATGTCGCGATATTCCAGCGATGAGACCTGATATATGCCAAGCTGCTCAAGCCGCCGCGATCCGGCTGAGCCGAGCGAGACCACCAGTTCGGGCAACTCACCCTGCAGTGACAGCTGCGTCAGGGCCGCTGTCAGCGCCACTGCCGCCTCGACCGGGCCAACACCCGTCATCAACGGCCTGATCCGCGCCCGCAGATGCGGACCGTATTCGCTATCGACCGCCATGACGAAAAGCACACGCCGCCCGGCGACAAGATCGGGGCTGGTCGTCATGACCGCCCGGATTGACGAGACATCCACCCTGTCATCAATCGCTCCCTGAATATTTCGGACAAGGAAGCGCGGACCGGCCGAAAGGGCAAGATATCACCCGGTCACCATACGCCGTTCCTTGGCCTTTTCCGCAGGCTTAAGGTTGGTCGCAGCCCCGTGGATAGTTTCGTGCCCCAAAGGCAGGCTGGGCATCGACGCAGCAAAGCAAAGCAGCAACCGCCCGCCCGACAGGCCGCGCAACTCCCAGGACAGCAGCCCGCCAGCAGGGCCTGCCATAGCCCCGTGCAGAGGCTCGTCAAGCAGGGCAGAATCCAGCGCCTCGCGCAGGGTGGCAAGGCCGGGGCTGGCACCGCAGGCAGCCGACCAGACCGCGACATGATCCGTCAGGGTGGTCGGAATCGCCTTGCCCCAAAGTTCGGCATAGCGGCGGTTCGACAGCAGCAGCGCGCCATTGCCGGAAAACACCGCCATCGCATCCTCGATCGCGTCCAAGACCTCGGCCCCAAGCGACAGGTCAGCCCGGAACTTGCGGGTCAGCGAGATTTCCGAGGTGATATCCTCAAACAGGAAGGCCACCGCGCCGTCGGGATGCGGGCGCCCGGTAACGCGATAGGTCTGACCACCGGGCAGAGACCACATTTCGACATGGTGGCCGGTAGATGCGGCAGCCTCAAGGCTGTTCATCTGATTGCGCCAGCTGCGGTAATCCTTGGGCTCAGGCACCATCCGCGCCTCGCGCAGGCGGTCCAGAAAGGCGTAAAGCGTCGGACGCGCGGTCAGAAAGCCGGTGGCAAGCCCGGTCAGATCGATCAATGCCGGGTTGAAAAGTTGCAGATTGCGATCACGGTCAAAGATAGCAAGCCCTATGGGCAGATCTGCAAAGGTCTTGGTCAGCGTCTGGACGAATTCGCGCAAAGAGCGCTCGGCGCGCACCGCAGCATCCGCAGGCAGGGCGATGGCCACAGTCTGATCAGACATTTCATGCAGATAACAATCATACCAGCGGCTTTGCCCACCCGCATCAACCTGCACCCGTCGCGCCGAACCCGGGCTGCTGGTACTGGCCTGCGCTGGCCGTGCGGACAGATCAATGAGCTGCGGCAGCGGCCAGGCCACATGTCCCTGCGCGTCAACCAGCCCCAGATAGGCCGAGTTCGCCCATGTTACCTGTCCCTGCCGGTCCTCGCGCCAGGCAAGCATCGGCGAATGATCCATAGTGCTGCGCAGGGTCTCAAGCTCTTGCTCCATCGCACGGAGTGTCAGGGAGTCGACCAGAATTCCTGCGTTTTCCGCCGCAAGATCGGCAAGCGTCAGACGCATGAACCCCTCTCCCAGATCCTCGATCAGCAGGCGCAAGGGACTTTCGCTCTCATGTTCACACAGTTCATGGCGCGCGGCACTGCCCAGATCTGGTAAACGCGCCGCAAACTCTGGCAGGCGCATACCAAGCCATGCGGTCAGGCGCTGCCAGTCGCCCTCACCCGGCAAAGTTGCAAGCAACGCCCGGGCCGGTGGTGTCGCATCGACCAGTGCGGTACCGCAGAACAGGAAAACAATAGGCTCGATTTCCCGTTCCAGCTGGCCTGCGCGCCGGGCCTTTTCGCCTTGCCGGTCCAGCAGCCGGATCAACGCCAGTGCCAGCAGCACCGCCAGCGCCGCCGCCAGGAAGGCGATAAGGAAATGCACGACCATGGCAAAGCATCCCTGAGCAAGACCAACGCTTACAGCCTGAAGCGGATACTTTAAAAAGTGGTTAACGCTATTTGAAAATTATGAGCGAATTTCAGGATTTGGCCCCAAAGCCGCCCGATTTTCAGCCTCGATCATCTCGCGCGGCCAGGTCACCACGACTTGGGCACCGCCTTGGGGGGCGTTGGCAAAGTTCAGCCACGCACCAGAGCGTTCCAACAGCGCCTTGGCAATAAAGAGGCCCAACCCCATCCCCTCGTAGCTGCGCCCGTCCTCGGCCCGGGGGCGGGTGGTCAGAAACGGGCTGCCAATGCGCGGCAGCAGCCCCGAGGGGAAGCCGGGACCGTCATCGACGATCCGCACCCAGATATTGCGACGGTCGGCCCCGGTCTCAATCGTCACCCGGCCCGAGGCGAAATCGACAGCATTCTGGATCAGGTTGCGCAGGCCGTGGATCACCGCGGCGTCGCGCTGGACAATCAGCCGCTCGGGCGCGGGCAGGATCGAGATCTCGGCCCCGCGATCCTGGTGGGGCGAGGCTGCCTCGGCCAGAACCTCGGTCAGGGGTGCTGACCGAATCAGCAGGTCATCGCGCCCCGCACCGCCCATCGAGTTCAGAATGTCCCGGCAACGATCCGCGGACTGGCGGACCAGAGCGACGTCCTCGGCCAGATCCTCACGATCAGGCAGGGCGTCGGCAAGCTCGTTGGCAAGCTCGGCGCTGACCAGCTTGATGGTGGCCAGGGGCGTTCCCAGCTCATGCGCGGCTGCGGCGACGACACCGCCCAGATGTTGCAGCTTTTGTTCCCGCTCCAGTGCCAGACGGGCAGCGAACAGCGCGTCCGAGGTGGCATTGACCTCACCCGCAACCAGACGGGCATAGGCCGAGAAAAACACCGCGCCGATGACAATGGCGAACCAGTGCCCGACCAGAAGTGGCTCGCGCAGCGCCACCAGCCCCTGCGGTCCAAAGGTCAGCGGCTGGGCAAAAATCGCAGCCAGAGTGACCATAAGGAAAGTGGCAATCCCCAGCGCCAGCAGGTGCCGAGGCGGCAGAGCCGTTGCAGCAATCGTCACCGGGGCCAGCAACAGCAGGGCAAACGGGTTCGCAAGCCCCCCGGTCAGTGCAAGCAAGGTCGCAACCTGCGCCAGATCAAAGCCCAGCTGCCAGGCGGCCTCGCGCGCCGGGATGCGTCGGCCCGGACGCGCCATCAGCATCACGTTCAGCGCCACGGCCAGCCCGATCACCAAGAGAACCCCAAGCAGGGGAAAGCCCGCGCCGATCACCAGCGCGGCGCCAACGGCGGCAAGCTGTCCGGCAATGGCCACCCAGCGCAGCAGGATCAGTGTACGCAGGCGGATCGGTTCGGGCGCGGGCTGTCCGGGGAACAGGTCGATGCGGCGAGAGACAAGGCCGAGGGGCACGTCGGGTCTTTCTACTTGAGACAGGGTTTCGCATTGATAGCCACGGCAGAATGGGCGATCAATGCGCCGCACAGCCGCAAAGGTGCGTCACGATGACGAGCAAAGACCGCAGAATCCTGATCTTTGGCAGCCTGATTGCGGGAATTTTGCTTGTCGCCGGCGCGTTCTGGCTTTCTCCGGGTCGGGCTGATCCCTTTGCCGTTTGCCGTAAAGGCACGGTCTCTGGTGATTTTGGCGGGTTGGGCGGGTCATTTGAACTGACCGATCAAAACGGGCAGCGTGTCAGCGACGGGCAGGTGCTGGCAGAACCCGCACTGCTTTATTTCGGCTATACCTATTGCCCCGATGTCTGCCCGCTAGACAATGCGCGCAATGCCGAGACGGTTTCGATCCTTGATCAACAGGGCATCGCGGTCAGGCCGGTCTTTATCTCTGTCGATCCCGGGCGCGACACGCCCGAGGTGCTGAAAGGCTTCGCCCAGGCCATGCATCCACGGATGATCGGGCTGACCGGGACCCCCGATGAAATCGCAAAGGTCGCAAAATCCTGGCGCAGCTATTACATGGTGAATGATCAGGACGATCCGGAAAACTATCTCGTGGACCATACCACCAGCACTTACCTGATCATTCCCGCCGCCGGGACGGTCGAAATCTTTGGCCGCGACATTCCGGCGCAAGAGGTTGCAGACCGCTCTGCCTGTTTCGTTACCGTAGCGGCAGAGTTTGACCGATCCGGAAAAACCCCCTAATCAACACACAGCGTTCAAAGGCGAGCAAATATGGCAGAGGATTACGCAATCGGACCCGACCCCAGTCTGCTTCTGGTCGATGACGACGAGATCTTTCTGAACCGTCTGGCGCGCGCCATGGAAAAACGTGGCTTTAACGTCATTCGCGCCGCCTCGGTCGCCGAGGCCCGCGCCGCAGTCGCTGAACGCGCCCCGGCCTATGCGGTGGTCGATCTGCGGCTGGAAGATGGCTACGGGCTGGATGTCGTCGATGCCCTGCGCGAGGCCCGCGAAGACGCCCGCATCGTCGTTCTGACCGGCTACGGCGCGATCGCCACAGCCGTGGCGGCGGTCAAAATGGGCGCGACCGATTACCTGTCAAAACCTGCTGATGCCGATGATGTGACCCGCGCGCTGCTGTCGCGGAATGAGACGCTGCCGCCCCCGCCCGAAACCCCCATGTCTGCTGATCGGGTGCGCTGGGAGCATATTCAGCGCGTTTACGAACAATGTGATCGTAATGTCAGCGAGACGGCAAGGCGGCTGCATATGCATCGCCGGACCCTACAAAGAATTTTGGCAAAGCGCAGCCCACGTTAATAGCAGAGGCCTGAAAAAGATTGCATTCCAATGCAGAATGCAAATATTGAGGCACACAAACTGCAGAATAAGGATAAACGTATGAGCATCGATCTGGACGCCCTGTCCTTACGCGAGCTTCGGGACCTGCGGAATAAGCTTGATCGCGCTATTTCGACTTTTGAAGACCGTCGCAAGCGTGAAGCTTTGGCCGCAGCCGAGAGTGCTGCCCGGGAATTTGGCTTTAACCTGGCCGAGTTGACCGTTGCCAAGCAAGCACGCGGCAAAGTCGCACCCAAATACGCGAACCCCGAGGATCCGTCCCAGACCTGGACCGGCCGCGGACGCAAGCCCCGCTGGGTACAAGAAGCTCTGGACGCAGGTAAAAATCTGAAAGATATGGAAATCTAGGCCGTTACTGTATTCTCCATGCGGTGACTTGCTTTATGTTTATTAGTATTTGTCTAATTCTGTTATGAGTTCGGAAAAGCGGCGTAGAAACGCGTTGCGGGTTTCCAGTGGTGGACGCAAACGTATTTCCAGCCCTTGTACAATTTCTGGTTGTGGAACTGGAAATAACCGATCTGCTTCTGCCCTGGAAAACCCGGCAATCTGAATGGCTTCCAGCCAGGCCGAAATCCGGTCGGCACGCTTTATTGCGCGCTTAACCGGGGCGGGTAATTGCGCGGGTAAACCAAAGCGGCGATGAATTGCCGCCGTCAAACGCGCATCCATTTCTCCATATTCACTGCCAAGCGCGGCTTTTACCGGGGAGATCATGTCCCCAATCACATATTCCGGTGCATCGTGCAGCAGTGCGGCCAAACGCCAGCGCGGATCGCATCCGGGATTTATGCGGTCGTGGATCTCCACGACCAACAGTGAATGTTCGGCCACCGTATAAGCCCAGTCGCCCCGGGTCTGCCCGTTCCAGCGCGCGACAAAGGCTAAACCATGGGCAATGTCGCCGATCTCGATATCGACCGGGGTCGGGTCCAGAAGATCCAGCCGCCGCCCTGACAGCATCCTCTGCCAGGCCCGTTTTGTGCCTTTTGTCATGCTGCGCTCCGTCTTTTTTGCAATGGGCAGGGCCGTCAGGCCCACGCCAGACATGCAAAGGGTCTGCGGTCAGGAAACCGCAGACCCCAAGGGACCAGTCTCACTTAGAAGTGAACGGTTCAGGACAGCGGCTGATCGGCAGGACGCTGGTCCTGCATGCGCCGGGCAATTTCCTGCCGGTACAACGTCACGAAATCCACCGGGTCCATGTTAAAGGGCGGGAAGCCACCGTCACGCGTCACGTCCGAAACGATGCGTCGCACATAGGGGAACATCAGCCGCGGGCATTCGATCATCAGGAACGGATGCAACTGGTCCTCGGGCACGCCCTCGACCAGAAAGATCCCGCCATAATCCAGTTCGCACAGAAACAGCGGCGACTTGTCCTTGGCGTTCGAGGACTGCACGCGGAATTTGCTGATCACTTCGTACTGGTTGTCGGCCGGGCGCTTGCGGGCGTCCAGGCTGACCTGCACGCTGATCTCGGGCTGGACCTCGCCCGAGGGCAGACCCTTTTGCGCAACCACATTCTCAAAGGACAGGTCGCGGACATATTGCGTCAGGATCTGCAGGCGCACCGCTGGCTGCTGGCCCGCATTCTGCCCGGGGTTCTGGGCATCGGGCGCGCCAGCGCCGTTGTTGTTTTCGTCGCTCATCAAGTTCTCCTCGGATCTTGAGGCGGTTCTAGCACCGCCCGGCCCGCCACTCAATGCCGGGTCCAGCCCGAGTTGCCGGGTTTCCCGCCGGTCCCGCTTTGATCGGTCAGACCCTCGCGCACCGGGGCTGGCGGGTCGTCCTGAACCGAATATTCGCCGTCGATCACGCCATCCTCGCGCCCGCCCCGACCGGGCCGAAAACCCGCCGGATAATCGGTGCCGAAATCAGCGCCGCTTTGGCTATAGTGCAGCCCCATACCCGAGACCTGAACACGTGAGGCCATCTGTCGCAGGATCAGACTGCGCACCGGCGGGATCAGCAGCAACAGTCCAAGCATGCTGGTGAAAAGCCCGGGCACCACCAGAAGCATGCCGCCGATCATCACCAGCGCACCATGGGCCATAGGCCGGCCGGGCGCGCGAAATTCTTGCATCGCACGTTGCAGATCCATCGCAGCACGCGTGCTTTGCCAGCGCATCACTGCCACCCCCAAAAACGCCGAGCCGATGACCAGCGCGATGGCTGGCAGGACGCCGATCGCGCCTCCGACCTGGATGAACAGCGCGATTTCGATGATCGGCAAAACCACGAATGGCAAGAACAGCCACATAAAGCCTTATCCTCCGGCAGCTTCTCTTTCCGGCGTCAACTGGACTTGGGCCGGTCTCCACCCTACATAAGCATGCAAACCGCCGTTACAAAGCTCGTTAGGTCCGTTGATGTCGAACCCCCTGCTGCAACTGATCGTCCTGGCGGCGATTGCCGTGTTCCTGATCCTGCGTCTAAGGGGGGTCCTGGGCACACGAGATGGATTCGAACCGCCACGCGTGCCCGAAGAACCGGCGCAGCGCAGCCGGTTCGACGTTATCGACGGCACAGCCGAACCGGGTGACAGCGACATCGCCGATCACGCCGAACCGGGCAGCCCCACCGCCAGGGCTTTGGCCGAGATGAAGCGGCTTGAACCCGATTTTGCCGTTGGCCCGTTCCTGTCCGGCGCAAAAGCTGCCTATGAAATGATCCTGATGGCCTTTGAACGCGGCGACCTGTCCGAGGTCCGCGCCTTTCTCGCCCCCGAGATCGCGCAGGCCTTTGATGCGGTGATCGAGGATCGCAAATCGCGCGGCCTGACCACCGAGGCGCAGTTCCTTGGCACCCGCGAAACCGCGCTTGCAGCGGCCGAGTTCACGCAGGCGACCGGCATGGCCGAGCTTTCGGTGCGCTTCGTCGGCGAAATGATCGTCGCCACCCGCGATGCCGAAGGCAATGTGGTCGAAGGCGATCCCAAGGCTGCCCGCAAACAGCGCGACACCTGGACCTTTGCCCGCCGCATGGGTCAGGATGATCCGAACTGGCAGCTTATTGCCACGGCCTGAACCATGAAGCGGCGGCGGGGACTTTCGACCGAGGACAAGGTCCTGTGGTCCCGCGTCGCCGCCAGCGTCGATCCATTGCACCCCGGGGGCAGGCATCCCGCACCAGCGGATGATCCGCCCCCGGCACTGACCCCGACAAAGATGGCGCCCTCGCGGCAGGCGGCCGAGCCGGTGCCGCCGCCCTCGCTAGCCGGACTGCGGCTTGGCAACCGCAAGGATGCCGCCTCGACCCGCATCGACCTGTCCCCCTTGCCGAATGAGGCGCTGGACGCCCAGCCCCTGCGCATGGATCACAAGACCCATCGCCAGATGACGCGCGGCAAGCTGTCGCCCGAAGCGCGGATCGACCTGCATGGCATGACACTGGCCGTCGCCCAGCCGGTGCTGACCCGCTTTATCATGCAGGCGCGGGCAGACGGATTACGGCTGGTTCTGGTCATCACCGGCAAGGGACGGGCAGGCGGGCCGGATGCGCCGCTGCCGGTCAGGCCCGGGGCCCTGCGCCACAATGTGCCGCATTGGCTGCATATGCCGCCACTAAGCACAGCCGTGCTGCAGGTCCGTCCAGCGCATCGCCGCCACGGCGGTGAAGGCGCCTATTACGTTTATCTGCGCCGCTAGAAAGCGGGCGAGATCACGATCTGGGCCGCACGCTCGGCATGCAGCGTGGCGCGGGTCAGCGGCCCCAGCCCGCCCGAGGCATCGAGCGAGAATTTCTGGTTCAGCTCTTGCGCCTGCGACAGGATCTGCAACAGTGCCGGAGAGGTGGCGACGTTGAAATGCCCGTCTCCGGTCGAAAAGGCACCGACATCGACCAGTGTCACCGGCAGATCCGCCACCGGCGCCGCATCGGTCAGACTGCCCAGCCGCACCTCTTCGGCCGAGATCAGCGCCGAAAGGCTAAGCGCCCGATCCCGCCCCGAGGTAAAGATGACAAAGGGTTGCGGCAGCCGCCCGATCGCTTTGGCCTGCATCCGGAACAGGTCGACGTTGATATCGGGCGACAGCAGCACCACCCCGCCGATACGGTCAAGCGTCTGACGTTTGCCGCCGATGGCCATCTGGCGCAGGCTCTCCATCAGCAGCGCAGCACCCATCGAATGTGCCACCAGAATGACCTTGCCGGCACCCGCATCAGTGGCGATGTCGATGCTGCTTTCCAGTGCATCGCGGGAATAAAGGATGGTTTCGCGATCTGCCGCATAGGCCAGCGGCTGCCCGCGTGATGGCCATGAGAAATGCAGCGGCACTCCGGGCAGGCTCAGGTCATGTTCAAGCTGGGCAAAGCGATAAAGCCCCTCGGCAAAGGTATTGTTGTAACCATGAACGAACAGGACTACGTCGCGGTCGCCTGCGGGCCGCGCGGCGATGGCATGGCGCAGATCGGCGCGGAAATCCCGGGGGCGGGGATAGCGCACAAATTCTGAAACCAGAAAGTCGCGTCGGGGATCGGGCCTTGCCCCCCTGCGGGGATAGGTGATCGAGCCGGGCTGGCGCTCGGGCGGGACCGAGACATCGACGCGGCCAAAGCTTACCTGCTCCTGACCACGGCCATCGGGGGTGCGGTTGGTAGCGATATAGATGCGCTCGACATGACCGACCCCCGCCGCCTCGGGGGCGATGGTGATATCACCCCGTGGCGCACAAGCCGCGAGCAACAAGATAAGCGAAAACAGGATCCGCGCCGACATATCCCCCGCCTTTCAGACTTGCGGGGGACAATGCCATGCCGCGACGCGGCGGGAAAGTCCTCAGCCGTAATTCGCCTTGGGACCCGCCAGCCACCAGATGATCAACCCGACCACGGGCAGGATAGCCACCAGCGCGATCCAGATCAGCTTGGTCGTCGTGGTTTCATTCGTGTTGATGATCGAGGCAATGGCCCAGACATCCAGCGCGAAGATGATGAATCCGAAGACATATCCCATAAGCGTTCCCCACCGTTGCGTCATCTGCACAACGGTGGGAAAGGCGTCAGGGTTCCCTAAAGCACATAGCGAGACAGGTCGGTCGAACGCGCCAGATCGCCCAGATGCTTTTCGACAAAGGCTTCATCGACCACCACCGTCTCGCCCGAGCGGTCGGGGGCGCTGAAGGACAGCTCTTCGAACACCCGCTCCATCACCGTGTAAAGGCGGCGGGCACCGATGTTCTCGACCGAGCTGTTCACCTCGGCAGCGATCCGGGCAAGCGCACGAATGCCATCATCGGTAAACTGGACCGTCACCCCCTCGGTCGCCATCAGGCCCGTGTATTGCCGGGTCAGGGCGTTGTCGGTCTCGGTCAGGATGCGGATAAAGTCCTCTTCGGTCAGGGCCCGCAGCTCGACCCGGATCGGCAGGCGGCCCTGAAGTTCGGGCAGCAGGTCCGATGGCTTGGCGATGTGGAAAGCGCCGCTGGTGATGAACAGGATGTGATCCGTCCTGACCGGGCCGTATTTTGTGGAAACCGTGGTCCCCTCGATCAGCGGCAGCAGGTCGCGCTGCACCCCCTCGCGCGAGACATCGCCGCCCCTTGCATCGGTACGCGCGGCGACCTTGTCGATCTCATCAATAAAGACGATGCCGTTTTCCTGCACCGCCTCAAGCGCGGCGGCGCGGACCACCTCGTCATCCAAAAGCTTGTCTGCCTCTTCCGCGATCAACAGTTCATAACTTTCCGCGACGGTGATCTTGCGGCGAACCTGCCGGCCGCCGAAAGCCTTGAAAAGACCTGACAGATCCATCATCCCGCCCATGGCACCGGGCTGGCCGGGGATCTCCATCATGCCCAGGGGGTTCGAGCTGTCGCGCAGCTCAAGCTCGATCACCTTGTCGTCCAGCTCACCACGTTTCAGCTTTTCGCGGAACATCTCGCGGGTCTGCTCGCGGGCGCCTTCGCCGGCAAGGGCGGCAACAACGCGGTCCTCAGCCGATTTATGGGCGCGGGCCTTGACCTGTTCGCGCATGCGCTCCCGCGTCTCGATGATCGCGGCATCGGTCAGGTCGCGGATGATCTGTTCGACGTCGCGGCCGACATAGCCGACCTCGGTGAACTTGGTCGCCTCGACCTTCAGGAAAGGGGCGCGGGCCAGCTTGGCAAGGCGGCGACTGATCTCGGTCTTACCGACACCGGTCGGGCCGATCATCAGGATGTTCTTGGGATAGACCTCGTCGCGCAGATCGTCGCCAAGCTGCCGCCGCCGCCAGCGGTTGCGCAGCGCCACGGCCACGGCGCGCTTGGCGTCCCTTTGCCCGATGATGAAGCGATCCAGCTCCGAGACAATCTCGCGCGGCGTCAAGTCACTCATGCTCTACCTTTCCTGTCAGGGGCTACCGGCGGCCATCCTGTTTCCTGCTCACGGGCGGCGGGGCGTCAGCCCAGCACCTCGACCGTCAGATTTCCGTTGGTGTAGACGCAGATATCGGCGGCAATCGCCATCGCCTTGCGCGCGACAGCCTCGGCATCCAGGTCGCTTTCCATCAGCCCCCGCGCAGCGGCAAGGGCAAAGTTCCCGCCCGAACCGATGGCCGCCACGTCATGTTCAGGCTCAAGCACGTCGCCCGCGCCGGTGACGACGAAAATATCCTTGCCATCGGTCACGATCAGCATGGCCTCAAGATTGCGCAGGTATTTGTCCATGCGCCAGTCCTTGGCCAGATCGACACAGGCGCGGGCCAGTTGCCCGGGCGCCGCCTCAAGCTTCTTTTCCAGCCGTTCCAGCAGGGTAAAGGCATCGGCGGTGGAACCGGCAAAACCAACGACAACGTCATGCCCGCCCGGGTTTAGCCGGCGCACCTTGCGTGCCGTGCCCTTCATGACCGTCTGGCCAACGCTGACCTGCCCGTCCCCGGCGACGACGACACGGCCATTGCGCCGCACCGCCAGAATCGTGGTTCCGTGCCAGCCGGGAAATTTGTCTTCGGACATGCCTATCTCCGATCTCAGCCCTGCCGCGTCAGATATGGGTCCATGGCCGCTTTCGCAACCCGCCCCTTCCACAGCGCCGCGCGGGCCGATAGCTTGCCGGCATGACCAAAGCGCCAATCCTGCGTGTCTATCTGGAAGGTTCGATGCTGCGATCGGCCCGGGCAGGCAGCTTTAACTTCATGGCCGTTCTGCGCCGCGCGGTCGAAGGCGCGGGCTGGCAGGTCGAATGGCACGAAACCGGCCATATGGCGCGGATGGCGGCCCCCCTGCGGGGCGGATATGCGCTGTTTCACATGGAGGCCCCCACGCATGAGCGGGCGCTGACCTTTCGCCGCGCCTATCACTATCCGTTCTGGCAGATCGAGCCGGTGCAGCAGCGCTGGCGCTTTCAGGTCGCAAAACGCAGCTACGACCCCGCAACCGTCGATCCCGAGGCAGCGCACACCTTTGCCGAGCGGCTGCGCACAAGGGTCCTGCCCGGGCCGCCGCCGCAGCGGGGCAAGACAGTGCTGGTGCCGCTACAGGGCCACATCCGCCGCTGCCGGTCATTCCAGAGCACGAGCCCGGTCGAGATGCTTGATGCCGTTGCTGCCACCGGGCGCCCGACCGTCGCCACCCTGCACCCAAGAGAGATCTATGACGACGCCGACCATGCCGCGCTGGACCAGCTTGCTGCGCGCTACCCCAACCTGAAAATCGGCGGCGACACGATGCGGATCTTGCGCGACTGCGCCTTTGTCGCGACGCAAAACAGCGCTGTCGCTTTTGACGGCTATCTGCTGGGCAAGCCTGCGGTCCTGTTCGGGCAGATCGACTTTCACCACATCGGCCTGAATGTCGCCGATCTGGGCGTGGCAGAGGCACTGGCCCGCGCCGAGACACATGCCCCGGATTTCGACCGCTACCTGTTCTGGTTTCTTCAGGAAAATTCGATCAATGCCTCGCGGCCCGATGCAGGGGCGCGGATCATTGATGCAATGCGCAGGGGCGGCTGGCCTATCGGCACCGCCCCCGACGCGTAAAGGATCAGATCGACTCGTCGATCCAGGCTTTCAGCGCAGCTTTAGGCGCAGCGCCGATCTTGTTCGAAACGACTTGCCCGTCCTTGAACAGGAAAAGCGCCGGAATACCGCGCACGCCAAGGGCGGCGGGGCTTTCGGGGTTCTCGTCCACGTTGATTTTGACGATTTTCACACGGCCTTCGTATTCGGCTGCCAGCTCTTCCAGCGAGGGGCCGATCTGGCGGCAAGGCCCGCACCATTCGGCCCAGAAATCGACCACGACAGGGGTCGAGGACTGACGGACTTCGCTGTCGAATTCGGCGTCGGTAACGGCTTGAGTGTTGGCCATAGGGCTCTCCTGCAATGTGCCGGCTGGCACCGGCGGGGCGTATCGGACAAGAGCTATGCACCGCCGGTGCCGGGGTCAAGGCCCGCCATGACCCGATCCAGCAGCGCATCCGGCAGCACCATCAGGCTGCGCGCGACCGTCCACAGAACCGCAACCCCGACCTGCGCATCGGGCCAGATCTGGCGCAGCGCAGCGCGATAGGCGGCCATCTGGCGCAGAATGCCCAAGGGCACCGCCTCGGGCCGGTCGGGCACTTCGCGGTTCGATTTATAGTCAACGGCGACGATCCGTCCCGGCTCGATCACCAGCCGGTCCACCGCACCGGTCAGGGTGCCGATACCCGGAATATCGGCGGCCAAAGCTACCTCGGTCAGCACCTCGGCCTTGTCTGACAAGGCAAAGACCTGCGCAAGGTCCGGGGCCTCGATCACCGCGCGAACCTCATCCAGCAGCGCGCTCATCTCTTCGGGGCCGGGCAATCCGCCCTCGGCATCGGCAAGCACGTCGCGGGCGACCCCGGGCCAGTCCGAGGGGTCACGGTCGGGCAGATGCTCAAGCAGCAGATGCAGCCGGGTCCCGGCAAGCATTGCGGCCTCGGCGTCGCCATCACCATCGCCGGGGGTACCAATCACCTTGGCCCCACCCAAAGCGGTCGCTGCCACCGGCCGGGCCTTTGGCGGCGCAGGCGGCGGGGACGAACGCAGCCACTGCGGCTCATCCAGAGGTGCGCGGCTTTCCCGGATAGCTTCGGGCGCATTCTCGGGCCAGTCGCCAAAAGACAGGCGGCGGATCTCGCCGCCCCAAGGGGCGGGCAGGCGTGTTTGGGTCAGATCGCTGCGGCCCATGCCAGCTTCGACCATCGCGTGCCAGCTGTCCTCGCCCACGCCGGTATCACCGGCTGCGGCAACGATCAGCCAGCTTTCTGCGCGCGTCAGACCTACATAGAGCAACCGCTTGCGTTCCTGTAGCTGACGCTCGGTTTGCAGCGCGGCCAGCTCTTCGACCGGCTCGGGACGCTCGCCATTGCGGCCCCGCCACAGCGCCAGCCCGTCCGGCCCGACCAGCACCGGCATCTCGCGCGGGGCACGGCGTGTCGCGCAGTCGGGCATGATGACGATCGGGCTTTCCAGACCTTTCGAGCCGTGCACGGTCATCACCCGGATCAACCCTTCGCCATCTCCGGCGGAACCGGCCTGACGGCGTACCTCGACATCGCCCCCGGTCAGCCAGACCAGAAACCCGGTCAGCGAGGGGGTCTCCATGCTTTCATAGCTCAGCGCCTGGGACAGCAGCTCATCTATGCCGTCCTCGGCCTCGGGACCCAGACGGGCGATCAGCCGCTCGCGCCCGCCATGGCGGATCAGCAGGCGCTGGATCAGGTCATAGGGGCGCATAAAGCCGGTCTGACCCATCAGATCGGACAGCACCTCGACCGCATGACGGTGCTGGGATTCGCGCAACCGCCGCCACAGGTATTCGCCACGTTTTCGTCCCGAGGCGAGGCGATAAAGTTCCTCTTCGGACAGACCGAACAGCGGCGAGCGCAGGCAGGCGGCCAGCGACAGATCATCCTCGGGCGTGGCCAGCACCGACAGCAGGGCGCGGATGTCACGAACCGCCAGCTCTCCGGCCAGTTTCAGCCGGTCGGCACCGGCGACAGGCAGGTCCGCCGCCTTCAGCGCCGCGATGATCTCGGCAAAAAGCTCAGACCGGCGCTGGACAAGGATCAGCACATCCCCTGCGCGGATCCGGCGTGCCCTGCCGATCTTGGCGTCAAAGATCGGTTGGCCCAGCATGTCACCGACTGCGGCGGCGATGGCGCGGGCCAGCTGCACCGTTTCCGAATTCTCGGCCGGCTGATCGACCGGAGCGGTCCAGTCCCCCGGTTCGGGCTTTTCAGGTTTGGGGATCGGCGGCCACAGATCCACCCGGCCCGGCATCTTATCCCGAAAGGCGCGGTGCTGTGGCGGATCGCCAAGCCCGCGCGCCGCATCACCGGCAAAGACCTGATCGACCAGCGACAGGATCGCGGTCGAACTGCGGAAAGAATGGCGCAGCTCAAGCATCTGCATGGGGTTCTGGACCGCCTCGAACGCCTCGGCAAAGCCCGCGCGCCGGGCCTCGAATACGGCGATATCGGCACCCTGAAACGAATAGATCGACTGTTTGGGGTCGCCAACGACAAAAAGGCTGCGCCGGTCCGTTCGCGCCCCCTGACCCGAAGTGAACTCATCCGTCAGCCGTTCGATCACCTGCCATTGGGCGGGACTTGTGTCCTGCGCCTCATCGACAAGGATATGATCAATGCCGCCATCCAGCCGGAAAAGCACCCATTGCGCCATGCTGTTTTCGGACAACAGCCGTGCGGTGCGTTCGATCAGATCGTCAAAGTCCAGATGGCCATGCGCCGCCTTATGGGCGCGATAGCGGGTCAGAAACGCATGGCCAAAGCGGTGCAGCGCCAGCGTCCGCTCAGCATGGGTCAGGGCAACACGACGAGGGCGGGCGGCCTCGACCCGCTCCATCAGGATGGCAAGGTCGTCGATCAGCCCGGCGCAGGGACCGTTGCGCAGATCCTTGGTCGGAAAGCTGTCATATTTGGCGCTGAAGGGTTGCTTCGCCCCCGCACCGGTCAGCAGCACCGATTCAAGGATCGCAAGCTCGGCCAGCCCCGGCTGCGTCCAATTGCCGGGCATCAGCTTTTCTGCCGCCTTCTGGTCGGTGCTGCGGCCTTTCAGCAGATGCGGGATCAGCGCCGGAATGACCATCGCGCCATCCGCGAAACATTCCGCCAGCAGCGCCTGCATGTCCTCGCCAGGTTCAAGCCCGCTGGCCGCCCATAGCGTATCGCGGTCCGCAGGTGCATCGAACCCTCGCAACCCGGCAAGAAAGGCGTCAAGTTTGTCGCCGGAATGCAAAAGCAGAAGGTCCTGCAATTCAGGCACCTGATCGCGGGCCATCTCCTCGATGATCTCGGCGCGGATCAGGGCGGCGCTGCGGTCATCAAGTTCGGTAAAGCCGTGGGGCACCCCGGCCTCGATCGGAAAGCGGCGCAGGACCCCGGCGCAAAAGCTGTGGATCGTCTGGACCTTCAGCCCGCCCGGCGTCTCGATTGCGCGGGCAAACAGCCGGCGCGCGGCAGGCAGATCAGGCGCGCCCGCCTCGCCCAGCCGGGCCAGCTCGGCGCGCAGATCGGCCTCGGGCAGCATCGCCCATTTACCCAGTCGCGACAAAAGACGGTTCTGCATCTCGGTCGCTGCGGCCTTGGTATAGGTCAGGCACAGGATGCGCTCGGGTGCGGTTCCGGCCAGCAGAAGCCGCGCCACGCGGTCGGTCAGCACCCGTGTCTTGCCCGAGCCCGCATTCGCGGTCAGCCAGGTCGAGCGATGCGGGTCCGCCGCCCGCACCTGCGCCAGCGTCGCCTCATCCATCATCGCCGAACCTCTGCTTTTTCGGCATCTCGGTCGTGTCCCATTCCCCATGCCGTGACAGGTGGTCATAGTCGCTGGCATGGTCCGACCGCTCCATCGCCAGACGGGCGGTAAAGCCGCGCTCGCCCGTCAGATAACGGCGGATCAGGGTCACAAAGCCCTGCCAGGTTTCCTCGGCAAGTTCGGGGCTGAACTCGCGGCCCTGGGTTTTTCCCTCGCCGCCAAGCTGGATATAGCTGATCCCTTCGACCTCAGCCGGACCCAGCGCCTGAAAGGCTCCGTTCTGAACCATCGCCGCCTCAAGCGGCAGTTGCTTGTCGAAATGCCGGATCTGCTTATCGGTCGGGGGCGGGCCGGATTTGTAGTCATAGACATGCACCCGGCCGTCCTGCAGCAGATCCAGCCGGTCGGGTCGGGCGATCAGACGGAAATCCAGCCCCTCGACACTCAGGGCGCCGTATTCCTCGACCACGGTCGGGGTGCCGCGCGACAGCCGGTCGACCTCATCCGCGATCAGCCGATCAGCAATACCGGCGATACGCGCCCGCCAGAAAAGCCGCGCCGAGGGCCATGGCACCTCGGCCTCAAGCACCTCATCGGTGATGGACAGCAAGCGCGATTTCATCGCCGCAGGTGTCTCGGGCAGTTCGGGAAGGCCACGCAGAAAGCGGTCCATGATCACATGCAGGACGTTGCCCCGCTCGGCCGCGTCCGGCTCGGGGCGCAAGGGATCCAGCGCGCGCAGGCCCAGAACCCGGCGGGCATAGACCGAATAGGGGTCGCGGATCAGTGTCCGCACCTCGGTCACCGACATTTCACGCAGCGCCGGGGGCGGCGGGACAGGCGAAGGACGCGGCGCAGGCTCAGGCTGAATGCGCGGACGGGCCTGGACCTCGACAAGATCAAGCCAGTACCGACCGCGGCTGCGCATCGCCTCCAGCGCTTCGGGCCCCTGCTGGGCGGGCAGGCCGCCAAGCAGGTTCACAAGCCGGTTCAGCCAGCGCGAGGGGATCGTCTCGGCCTCGGCATCGCGGCGGGCGCGGGTCAGCACCACCTGCGCAGCGCCAACCGCCTGCTGAAAGTCATGCGCGGCAAGACCCACGCGCCGTTCGGGCAGGGTCAGCCCCGCTGCCAGCCGCATCGGCCGCGACAGCCAGGGATCAGGGGGCAGCGCCTGCGGCCAGCCGCCCTCGTTCAGGCCGGACAGGATGACCAGTCCGGCCTCGGGTCCGACCGCCTCGGTCCGGGCCTCACGCGGGCCGCGAAAACGGACCAGAGGATGGGCGGCCACATCCTGCCGCACCGCCTGACCTTGCAGCTCTTCGTAAAGCAGATCGCGGAATTCGCCCGGACGCAGATCATGGCCCATGGCGGCATGAGCGGCCAGATGGTCAAGCACCCCGCGCGCAAGCCCGCCCGATGCCTTGGCCCACAGTCCGGACGATTCTGCATCCCCCCCCGGACCCGCGGCCAGCTCTTCGGCCAAGGCGCGCAGATCGCGCAGCCGGTCGGCCAGCGGGCGCGGTGCCCGGTCGCGGGCCAGCGGCACGATCCGCTCAAGCAGACCTGCCAGCCACAGCGCCCAGGGTTTGCTAGAGGTATCGCCCCTGTCCGCCCAGTCCCGCAGCGCCTTACCATCGGGAAAGGCGGGGCCGTTGCGACGCAGGTGCAATTCCAGATCGCGGGTGTGGCGGTTGTGTTCGCGCCGGTAATCAGAGCCAAGCCCGGTTGCCGTCACCGGATGCTTAAGCAGCACCAGCAACGCGTCCACCATCATTTCCGTCCCGAAAAAATCGGCGACATGACGCAGGAACAGGCCGGGCGCGGTCAGTGGCAGGGGCTGACCGGCGGAATCGTCAGGGATGATGCCCCAGCGGTCCAGCGCTGACTGCACGCGACGGGTCAGCATGCGGTCAGCGGCAATCAGTGTCACCGGCCGGGCATCCCCGACCGCCTTGCGGATGATAAGCGCGACGGCCTCGGCCTCTTCGCCGGGACTTTCGGCTTCGATCAGTGTCAGGTTTGCGGTCGCAGGCGGCAGATCGCCAAGCTGCGGACCTTCCTCAATCCATTGGTCGGTGACTGGTGCAGGCCGCAGCGCCAGCGAAATCAGCCTGTTGCGTGCCGGATCAGGGGCCGCACCCTCGACCCATTCGCGGGGTGGGCCGAATTCCTCCAGAAAGGGCGCATAGCGGGCCTGGGGGTGATCCTCGGCCATGACATCCAGCCCGTCCCAGACCGATTGCGGCAGGTCGGCATCAAACCCGGGCAGCACCACCGCCCCCATCGGCAGGCGGGCCACGGCGCGCATGAAATCCCGGGTCGCGCCATGCGAGCCAGTCGAGCCCGCGACAATCACCGGCCCTTGCGGCAATTTCTCGCCCCGCGCCCAGGCAGCGGCAAGCGCCTCGGCCGCGGCGCGCTGCCGGGCCTCGCGGTCCTGCGGCGGATCGGCAAGATAGTAGCCCGCCGCAATCTTGAGAAAGGCCAGCGCCCGACCCCAATGCTGGGCATGTTCGCTGGCGTCGATCTTTTCAAGCGCCTCGGGACCAAGCCCCTCAAGCTGCATCTCGGCCATCAGCGCCGCAAGCGATGCCGCCAGTTCCGGCACCGACTGCCCTTGCGCCAGATCGGGATCGGCCCGCAGCGCCGCGTCTATCAGCCGCCCCAGCTCCAGCCGGCGGGCCAGAGGCGCGGTGGCCGCGCCGCCGCCCAGATCGGCGATCAGTCGCAATTGCGGCAAAAGCAGCGGCCCGCGCCGGATAAAGGCCTGACGCAGCGCCATCAGCGACTGACCCGAGTTCGCATAGACCGTGACCCGCGCCATCTCTTGCGGGGGGCGGCCCTCCATGCGGCGGATCAGCCCCTCGGCCAGCGCGCCGGGAAAATCGGCTCCGCAGGGCAGGGCGAACAGGCCGTTCTGCCAGTCACTCATCAATCAGTGCCTCGGCCAGCGGGATGCAGTCAGGCCGGCCAACGTCACACCACAGGCTGGGGTGGACAAGGCCGTAGGCCCGGCCCTCGGCAATCATCAGGTCCCACAGGCGGTTCAGCGAAAACACCTCATCGGGGATCTCGGCCAGCCGGTCGTGCCGGATGATCTGCGCGCCGCCATAGACCAGGTCCCCCTTGCGGATCAGCCGGCCTGCGGGGTCAAGGCTGAAATCTCCGCCCCCCTGACGGCCACGCGTCTGCGCAAGCGGCACCAGCATCAAAAGCGCGTCCATATCCTCGCGCCAGCCATCAAGCAGCGCGCGGACCGGGTTCGGACCAGTCCAGATCACATCGGGATTCACGGTGATGACCGGGCCCGGGCCCAGCAACGGCAGTGCCTTGCGCAGCCCGCCCCCGGTTTCAAGCAACAGATCGGATTCGTCCGAAATGGCGACATCCTGTCCGGCAAGGTGGTCACGTATCTGCTGGCCCAGATGGTGGATG
Source organism: Paracoccus sp. TRP (assembly GCF_000185925.1). Classification (NCBI taxonomy): domain Bacteria; kingdom Pseudomonadati; phylum Pseudomonadota; class Alphaproteobacteria; order Rhodobacterales; family Paracoccaceae; genus Paracoccus; species Paracoccus sp. TRP. Next base: position 153,056 of record NZ_AEPN01000001.1, read on the forward strand.
TTCACCGCCAGCCGGGTGGCGCCCGCCTGCCGTCCCAGCGCCAGCGCCCGGTCAAGCAGCGTCTGGCTGCCGACCTTGATCAACGGTTTCGGTACCCGGTCGGTCAACGGCGCCATGCGGGTGCCCTTGCCCGCAGCAAAGACCATCATCGGCAAGCTCATCCGGCAATCCCTTCGATCACCTTGGGCGTGGGGGCGGGGACACCCTCCAGTGCCTCGACCAGCGGGGCCAGCGCAGGATGGGTCAGGTCGCGCTGGATCGCCGCCCAGACGCGCGGCATGAACGCCAGGTAGCGCCGCTTGCCGTCGCGCTGTGCCAGCCGGGCAAAGATACCCATGATGCGCAGGTTGCGCTGCGCGCCCAGCAGCGCATAGACGGCACGGAACCGCGCCTCATCAACCCCGGTCGCGGCGATGTAACGGGCGATCTGGGCCTCTTCGATCTCGGGCGCGACATCGCGGCGCGCATCCTGCAATGCCGAGACAAGGTCATAGGCCGGGTGCACCGCCACCGCGTCCTGAAAATCCAGAAGCCCCAGCGGAGCATCGTCGCGCCAGACGACATTCTCGGCGTGAAAGTCACGCAGACCCAGCACCGGAGGCATGTCCGCGGCCAGTTCGGCATGCAGCCGTTCGATCACCGGGGCGACCTCGGCCCCCTTGCCGGGCGCGCCAGCAGCGGCGGGGTAATATTCGGCAAAAAGCCCGACCTGATGGGCCAGTTCCGCCCCATCGAGGCGCAGCACGAAATCGGGCGGCTCGTGCCCATGCAACTGCACCAGAAGGTCGGTCATGCGATCATAGATACGCGGCGCAAGCTCGGGCTGGGCCTCAAGCACGCGGGCAACCAGATCGTCGCCCAGATCCTCGATCAGCAGCAGGCCCTGCGCCTGATCGGTGGCGAGTATCCCGGGCGCATGCAGGTCAAGGGCGCGCAGCCATTGCGTCATCGCCACATAGGGCGCGGTCACACCGGGCGAAGCATCCATCAGCACCGCACTGCGCCCGTCCGGTTCGATCAGCCGGAAGTAGCGCCGCGACGAGGCATCTCCGGCCAGCGGGACCAGCCGCGCCTCGGACCAGCCGGCGCGATGGATCAGCCGGGCAATGGCGGGCAGGCGGGTCATCGCGCCCCAATGCGGCTCGGCCCCGGCAATCGTGATACGGCGCAGATCGGGCGCCTCGGGCAAGGGCTCCAGCCCGATGGTCAGCGGATCGGGCAGGGGGCCGCCGTGTTCGGGCCATTCGATCAGCACGATCGCCTCACGCATGGCATCATCAAGGCCCAGCTCTTCCAGCTCGTCAGGATGGGTCAGCCGGTAAAGATCGGCGTGCCAGATCTCGGTCCCCATCGGGTCGGCATAGGTCTGGACAAGGGTAAAGGTCGGGCTGGGCACCTCTTCGGCCCCCGCACCCTGACGTGCGCGGATAAGGGCGCGGGCGAAATGCGTCTTGCCCGCACCGACCGGCCCCTGCAACGCGACCACGTCGCCGGGTTTCAGAACAGCCGCCATGATCCGCGCAAGGCATGCGGTCAGGTCGGCATCGGCATGATCAAGCGTCGCAAGCAGGGTCATCACAGGAAACCTAATGCGGGACGCGCCGCTGTCAAAGCCCCAGAACGTCGGCCATGTCGTATTCCCCCGGCCCCTTGTCCTGTCCCCACAGCGCAGCGCGCAACGCACCGCGGGCAAAGATGGCGCGGTCGGTGGCAACATGGCGCAGCACCACCCGTTCACCCGCGGTGGCAAAGATCACATCGTGTTCGCCCACGATATCGCCGCCACGAATGGCGCTGAAACCGATCGAGCCGGGAACACGGGCGCCAGTGATCCCTTCGCGCGCCGGGGTGCGCAGCTCGTCCAGGCTGTGGCCCCGCCCGACGGCGGCAGCTTCGCCCAGCATCAGCGCCGTGCCCGAAGGAGCATCGACCTTGCGGTTGTGATGGGCCTCGACCACCTCGACATCCCAGTCCTCGCCCAGGGTGGCTGCGATCCTGCGGGTCAGGCCGACAAGCAGGTTCACCCCAAGGCTCATGTTTCCCGCGCGTATGATCGGCGCATGACGGGCGGCCGCCTTCAGCTTGGCCAGATCTTCGGGCTCAAAGCCGGTGGTGCCGATCACATGCACGGCACGCGCCTGCGCGGTCAGTTCCGCAAAGGCCACGGTTGTCGCCGGAGTGGTAAAATCAATCACCGCCTGTGCCTTGGCAATCGCCTCGACCGGGTCGTCGGTCACGGTGATTCCCAGCGCCGCACCGCCCATTGCCTCACCCAGGTCGCGGCCGACCCAGGAGTTGCCCTCGCGCACGATGGCACCGGCAAGGCGGGCCTGATCCGAGGCAAGAACGGTGCGCACAAGCATCTGACCCATGCGGCCGGATGCGCCCGTGATGACGATTCCCGGTTTTTCCATACTCGATCTCCCGTTTCAGGCATGTCTATCCCGTTGCGGCGCGGGCCGCGACCCCCTACATCTGCGCCCATGGCACAGAACCGCTTTCATTCCGGCGCAGGATCTTCGCATCATGGCCCCTCGCAGCGCCAGCTTCGCGTCGGCGAGCTGATTCGCCGCACGCTTTCCGACGTCCTCCTGCGGGGGGACGTTCACGACCCCGACCTGAACCGGCATTCGATCACGGTCGGAGAGGTCAGGACTTCGCCCGACCTCAAGGTCGCAACTGCCTATGTGCTGCCGCTGGGCGGGCACGACGCCCAAGAGGCGCTGGCCGCGCTGCGCCGCAACTCGGGCGAGCTGCGCCACCTTGTCGCCAAGGCGATGACGCTGAAATACGCGCCGCAGCTGCGCTTTGTCCTAGACGAGACCTTCGACCGTATGGATGACACCCGCCGCCTTCTGTCCGAAGATCGCGTGCGGCGTGATATCGAATCGGCCCCGGAAGACGATGAAGACTGACCTCAGGCGCCGGCTTGGCCTCGCCATCGGCGCGCTGATCGCCATGACCCTGCCCGCCGTAGCAGGGATCTGCGAAAAGCGTGACTTTGACGGGCAGAACTATGTGATCTGCACGCTGACGGCCGAACAGGAGCCGGGGCTCAGGCTGTGGCTGAACGGTCCCGACGGGCGTGTTCTGGGCGATTTTACCTCTGTTCGCCGCACCCTCGCCGAAGACGAAGTGCTGGGGTTTGCCATGAACGCGGGCATGTATCACCCCGATTACTCTCCGGTCGGGCTTTACGTCAGTGAGGGCGTCACCCGACACGATCTGGTCACGGCGGGCGGAGGCGGCAATTTCGGCATGTTGCCAAACGGCGTCTTTTGCGCCGGCGGCACGCGGCCCTATCAGGTGATCGAAAGCCGCGCTTTTGCCAAGGCCCGGCCCGAATGCCGCATCGCCACCCAGTCGGGACCGATGCTGGTGATCGACGGCGCACTGCACCCGCGCTTTCTGGTGGACAGCGACAGCCGTTATATCCGCAACGGTGTCGGCGTCTCGCCCGACGGGCAGACGGCGTGGTTCGCCATCTCGGACCGCGCAGTGACCTTTCACGAATTCGGCCGGTTGTTCCGCGACGGGCTTGGGGCGCGTGACGCGCTCTATTTCGATGGCTCGGTCTCGCGGCTATACGCCCCAGACCTTGGCCGCGCCGATTTCGGCCGGCGGCTGGGGCCGATTATTGGATATGTAGGACAGAACTAGAATGGCGCGAAAAAAGGGACGCGAGATCCACGGTTGGCTGATCGTGGACAAGCCTGCGGGCATTGGCTCGACCGATGTGGTCAGCAAGGTCCGCTGGGCGCTCGACGCGAAAAAGGCCGGCCACGCCGGAACGCTGGACCCCGATGCGACCGGCGTGCTGGCCGTGGCGCTGGGTGAGGCGACCAAGACCGTGCCGGTCCTGACCGAGGCGCTGAAAGCCTATGATTTTACTGTGCTCTGGGGCGCCGAGACGACGACCGACGACGCCTCGGGCGAGGTGACAAAGACCAGCGACATGCGCCCTGACGAGGCCGCGATCCGCGCCGCACTGCCCGATTTCTCCGGCGAGATCATGCAGGTCCCCCCCGCCGTTTCGGCGGTCCGTGTCGATGGCGCACGCGCCTATGACCTTGCTCGTGAGGGCGAGACGGTCGAGCTTGCCGCCCGCCCGCTGTGGGTGGAATCGCTTGAGCTGCTGGCAGCGACCTCCGACAGCGCCGATCTGCGCATGGTCTGCGGCAAAGGCGGCTATGTCCGCTCGATCGCGCGCGACCTTGGCCGCAAACTGGGCTGCCTTGGCTATGTCGGACAGCTGCGCCGCATCTGGTCAGGCCCCTTCGACGCCGGGGACGGCTTTGCCTTTGACCGCATCGACCGCGCCAATCAGGCCGAGATCGAGGCCGCATTGCTGCCCGTACAAGCCGCCCTGACCGACCTGCCCGAGATGCAGGCGACCGAAATCGGCGCCACCCGTATCCTGAACGGCAACCCCGGTCAGGTTCTGGGCCATGCCGAGTTCGGCGAAGAGGTCTGGGTCAGCCGCAACGGTCGCGCCCTGTGCATCGGCCGTTACATGGGTGGCGAGGTCCAGCCATCGCGAGTCTTTAATCTGGGCTAAGGCTCAGAACGGCACGGGCGCGGAAAAGCTTTGCATGACACCGGTTTCCGGGTGTTTGAAACGCAGGCTTTCGGCATGCAGCATCAGCCGCGGGAAATCCGCCGCCGCGCCCGTCGCATAAAGCGGATCGCCAAGGATCGGGTGGCCAAGCTCGGCCATGTGCACCCGCAACTGATGGCTGCGGCCGGTGATCGGCATCAGCCGCACGCGCGTCTCGGCATCCGAGGATTTGACCACCCGCCATTCGGTCTGTGCAGGGCGACCCTGTTCATGATCGACCTTCTGTCGCGGGCGATTCGGCCAATCGACGATCAGCGGCAGGTCCACCATGCCGCTTTTCGGCTCAAGCCGACCCCAGAGCCGGGCGACATAGGTCTTTTTCGTGCGGCGGTCCTCGAACTGTCTGGACAGATGCCGCTGCGCATGGGGCGTCAGGCCAAAAACCATCACCCCCGAGGTGTCCATGTCCAGCCGATGCACCAAAAGCACGGTGGGAAAGGCCGTGCGCAACCGCTCGATCAGGCAGTCGGCGCGATCTTCGCCCCGGCCGGGCACGGACAACAGGCCCGCCGGCTTTTCTACCACGAGGATTTCGTGATCGGCATGGATCACGCGCGGCTGCTCGGCCGTCGGCTGATAGGAAAAGCTCATTTCCAGACCAGCCGCAGCGCCAGACCGGCAAACATCACCGCCGCGATGCGATTGACGACGCCAAGCCTTTGCCCGATCACCTTGCCTGCAAGCCCCGCGACCACGCCATAGCCCATGGTGACCAGCGTCCCCGACAGGGTGAACATCAGCCCCAGCCCCAGAATCTGTTGCCATATCGGGCCGTATTCCGGGCGGGTAAACTGGGGCAGAAAGGCCAGCAGGAACAGCACCGGCTTGGGGTTCAGCAGGTTTGACAGCGCGCCGCGGCGAATGATGTTCCAGCTGCGGCTGGCGGCGCTGGTCTGTGGCGTGATCGCCCCGGCGTTCCAGCTTTTCCATGCCAGAAACAACAGATAAGCCGCCCCGGCATATTTGATCGCCGCAAGCGCGCCCGGATGGGCGGCAACCAGCGCGCCCAGACCGATCGTCGCCATGACGACATGGCAGACGACGCCAAGCCCGACCCCGAACCCGGCCAAAGCCCCCGCGCGCGGCCCGTTCTGTATGCCACAGGCGCTGGCAAAGAACACATCCTGCCCCGGCGCAAAATTCAGCACCAATGCCCCGGCCATGAAGGCCAGAAGCTGTTGCAACGGAAAATTCGCCAGCGTGTCCCAGATCATCGCGCGCCCCTTTTTTTCCCGCCGCCTATGCCGGGCGGCGCACGGCGTCAACTATTCGTGCGGATCCTGAGGCAGCCCGTCGATGATCTGATAATAATCACCCTTGTCGGTGACAAAGATATGCCCCTGCAACCGCAACCCGGTCGGGCTGTCGATGGCGCCCGCCGCCACGTCGATAACGGGGGACCCGTCGCGCTGCCAGAACAGCGAACTGCCGCATTCGGCGCAAAAGCCGCGCCGGGCGATGTCCGAGGCGCGATACCATTTCACCTCGCCCTCGATCTGCAGCGACCGGGGCAGAATCGCAGCCCAGTAATGCCCCGACCAGCGCCGGCACTGGCTGCAATGGCAGGCCTTGAGGTCATGCCCTGCGTCATAGGTGCCGTGAAAGCGGATGGCGCCGCAAAGGCAATGGCCAGTGAATTCAGTCGCGTCCGAACGTGGCATCAAGGATCTCCTGCAGGCGGCCGGCGTCTTGTTGCGTAAAGGCGTCGGGCTGGTCGCTGTCGATATCCAGAACGCCGACCAGCCGTTCACCGCTGGAAATGACCGGGATCACCAGTTCGGACCTTGTCGAACTGGCGCAGGCGATATGTCCGGGAAAAGCGTCCACATCGGGGACAAGCTGGGTTTGCCGCGTCTGCGCCGCCGCCCCGCAGACCCCACGCGAAAACGGAATCACCAGACAGCCATGCCCGCCCTGATAAGGGCCGATCTTAAGCAATCCGGGCTCGGTCACGCGATAAAAGCCGGTCCAGTCGAAACGGTCGTCCGAGTGGTGGATTTCGCAGGCCAGCGTTGCCATAAGCGCGACCTCGTCGGTCTCGCCATGGGTCAGGGCACGGATGCGGGCAGCAAGGTCATCATAATCTGGCATATGGCCAGATTAACCACGGCTCGCGGCACTGTCACCCTGCAGATCACGCAGGATCACGGGCATCTCGCGCCGTAAAAACGCCCTTCCGCCCGGCCTCCAACCCAAAGCCTCCAGCCGGGAGCAAAGCGGCAGGCGCAGCACCGAGGCATCGGCCCGCCCGGGCAGGACCGTTCCGCAGCCGGTCAGCCGCGCCACCTCGGCCAGCAGGTCCTGCCGGTCCAGCACCAGATCGCTGACGTTATAGCTGCCCGCCATCGCGGGATCGGCCAGTACCATCAGCGCCGCATTGGCAAGGTCCGCACCATGCACCTCGGTCGCGACGCGGGGGGTGGGGGTCTGGCCCTGCAGGAAATCCGCAATCAGCCCGGCCCATTTCTGCGGCGTGCCCGGGCCATAAACGCCGGTCGGGCGCAGGCTGGCGGTCAGGAAAGCGGCATCCGCCATTTTGAACAGCGCCGCCTCGGCCCGTGCCTTGACCTCGCCATAAAGACTGGTCGGCGCGGGGGGCAGATCGTCGGGCAGCGCCATCCCCTCGGGGTGACCGTCATGCACTGCACGCGAGGATAGAAACAGCACCCGGCCCACCCCCTGATCCCGGGCCGCACGGAAAAGCATCAGCGAGCCATCAAGGTTCGCGCGCAAAAATCCCTGCGGATCGTCACCCTCACCGCCGCGATAGCGCCCGGGCAGGTGGTGAAATGCAGCATGTATCAGCGCATCGCAGCCCGAAAGACCGGGCAGATCGCCCAGCCGCCAACCGGGCAGTGTCAGCACCTCATGCCCCGCCCCCAGCGCGGCGCGATGCAGCCAGCGCCCGACGAGGCCCGAAGCCCCGGTCACCGCGATCCTCATGCCCCGCCCCCTGCCGCACCGGGCGGGGGTGGCAGATCGCGCAGATCAGGAACCGGACCGTCGCCGGCATGGGCGCGCCACAGCTCGATCAGCGGGGCAAGCTGCCGGGCCTTGGCATGGTCCTGCCACGGTTTTTCATACTGGTAATGCAACACGCGGATATCCTGCCAGCGCCAGAGCTGGGGCAGGTTCAGCCACACATATTGCAGCATGTTGTCGAACACCGGCAGGCCGTGCCAATTCGGAAAGAAGCTTTCCAGGAACGTCTGGTCGGTCCTCCGCCAGAACTGCCCCGGCTGGTCCAGACGAGCCAGCATTGCCTGAAAGGTCATCGCCGAAGGTCTCGCCGTGAACACACCCGAGTTCAGCCGATGAAAATCGGCCAGCGATTCATAGACATTCGGCGCGGCCGAAAATTCGGGGTAGTCGAAAAGCCGGTCGATGTTTTGCAAAACGATGGCATCGGCGTCGATAAAGACCACCCGCGCATAATCCAGCTGCCACAGCCGCAGCTTGGCAAAATTGTCCAGGGGCGTGTGAAAGGGCGGCTTTTCACCCTTGGTAAAAGGCGCTGCGCCATGCAGCCGGTCACGGGCATGCAGTACATTGAACCCCTCGGAGGTCGGCAACAGATCGACGCGCACCGGCCGCACATCCAGTGCCCGCAACCCCTCGACCGCATCCGAGGGCAGGTCAGTATAAAGCAGGACCAGATCGGCGCTGGTCCCGGTCCGCCGTAACGAGCGAAACAGCGCCGCCGCCCCGGTCGCATAGTCGGGGTTGGTGGCCAGCGTGACAAAGGCGCGGTCGGACCGCGCCTTGCCTTCTGGGTGAATGCCTTGGGAAATCACGATACGGAACGCAGCCTGTTGCCTTCGGGATCATGCTCAAGCCGGCGCGCAAGATCGCGGGTCCAGGCCGAGACCGCCGGCACGCGCGAACGGTCGATGCGATGGGCATATTTGCGCGCCACCTCGACCACCTCGGACAACAGACCTTCGGCAAGAGTAATCGGTTCCAGACCCAGCGCCAGGAACTGGTCGTTCTTGACCACCAGCTCATTCTCATCGGCCTCTTTGCGGGGGTTCGGCAAATAGGCGACCTCGGCCCCGGTCAAGCGCGCGATCATCTCGGCCAGGTCCCGGACGCGGTGGGTCTCGGTCATCTGGTTAAAGATGCGCACCCGTTCCCCGGCCTGCGGGGCGTCGTTCAAGGCCAGCTCGATACAGCGCACCGAGTCCTGAATATGAATAAAGGCACGCGTCTGGCCGCCGGTGCCATGCACAGTCAGCGGATAGCCGATCGCCGCCTGAATCAGAAAGCGGTTCAGCACCGTGCCGTAATCGCCATCATAGTCAAAGCGGTTGATCAGCTGTTCGTGCCGGCGGGTCTGATCGGTATGGGTGCCCCAGACGATCCCTTGATGCAGGTCGGTGATCCGCAGCCCGTCATTCTGGGCATAGAACTGGAACATGATCTGATCGAGGCTCTTGGTCATGTGATAGACCGAGCCGGGACGGGTCGGGTACAGGATCTGCTGTTCGCGCGGGCCGGCGGGCGTGTCGATCGAGACATCCAGATAACCCTCGGGGATCGGGGCGCCAACCGTCGAATAGCCATAAACCCCCATGGTACCCAGATGAACCAAATGGGCATTGATGCCGGTTTCGACCAGCGCAGCCAGCAGATTATGCGTGGCGTTGATGTTGTTGTCGACGGTATAGACCTTGTGGCGGTCGGTCTTCATCGAATAGGGCGCGGCGCGCTGTTCGGCGAAATGGATGACCGCGTCGGGACGGTATTCGGCCAGCCACGCCTTCAGCCGCTCATATTCGGTGGCAAGGTTCAAAAGGTGGAAATGGATGCGCCGCCCGGTCTGCTCCTGCCAGATGCGGCAGCGTTCCTGAATCGAATCCATCGGCGTCAGCGATTGCACCCCCAGCTCGGTGTCGATCCAGCGCCGCGACAGATTGTCCACTATATGGATATCATGGCCCAGGTTCGACAGATGCAGGGCCGTCGGCCAGCCCACGAAACCGTCACCGCCAAGAACTGCGATACGCATGGTCTTCTCCTCGCTTTTGCCGGCAGGAATGCGCTGGCAATGTGTCAAAACGATAACGCTTTGGTGTCGGTTCCTAGACGAAATAAAACCCTGCCTGCAAATTCTTGCCGAAATCATTGCATGATGAGACAGTGAACACTAAGGATTTCCTTTATGATCTCGCAGAAAACGAAATATGCCATCAAGGCTCTGATGGCCCTGGCAGATGAGGTAGCCGCCGGCGGCAATGCCCTGACGATCGAAGAGATCGCGCAGCGATCCGGCGCACCCAAACGTTTTCTCGAACATATCATGCTGGAACTGCGCAACGCCGGCTATGTCGGTTCGCGGCGTGGCCGGGCAGGCGGCTATGTGCTGATCAAGCGACCTCAGGAAATCTCGATTGGCGAGCTTTTGCGTCAGGTGGACGGGCCGATCGCGCCTTTGCCCTGCCTGTCGCGCCGGTCCTACCAACGCTGCGAGGATTGCGAGGACGAGGCGACCTGCCGCCTGCGCCGCATGTTCGGACAGGTGTTCTGGTCCTACCTGCTGCTGATCGAATCGCTGACGCTGGAAGATCTGGTGGCCGAGGGCGACCTGCCGGAAATCAGCCTGGCCTGAGACATTGGTTGCATTCCTGCCATGGCGGCGGGGGACAAAGGGGCGATGCCGCTTGACCCCGGCACGGGGGGGCGGCAGTTGTGAGGCAACATATCTGTCCGATGCCGGGGTGATGACCCCATTGGAAAGCGCCGCAGGTTCGCCATGGTTGATACCCCCTCTGCCTCACGTAACGTGCCGATTGCCGGCGTCATAGGCTGGCCGATTGCACATTCCCGCTCGCCCCGGCTGCACGGGCACTGGCTGCAACGCTATGGTATCACAGGCCATTACGTGCCCCTGCCGGTGATGCCCGAACATCTGGCCGAGGTTCTGCGCGCCATGCCGCGCATGGGTTTTGTCGGTGCAAATGTTACCATCCCGCATAAGGAAAGCGTGCTGGCGCTGGCCGATGTCGTCACCGACCGCGCGGCGCTGATCGGCGCAGCGAATACGCTGATTTTCCGCCCAGATGGCAAGATTCATGCCGATAATACAGACGGTTACGGATTTATTGCCAATATCCGCCAGCATGCGCCGGACTGGAGCCCCGGCCTTGGCCCGGCCGCGGTGATCGGGGCCGGGGGTGCGGCGCGGGCGGTGGTCGCCTCGCTGCTGGAAAGCGGCGTACCCGAGTTGCGCATCACCAACCGCACCCGCATCCGGGCCGAGCAGATCAAGGCCGAGTTCGGCGCCAAGGTCGTGGTCTATGACTGGGCACAGGCCGGCAACATGCTGGAGGGCGCGGTGACCGTGGTGAACGCCACCTCGATGGGGATGGAGGGCAAGCCTCCGCTGCGGGTGCCACTGGACGCGCTGGCATCCGGAACGCTGGCCACCGATCTGGTCTATACCCCGCTGATGACTTCCTTTTTGCAAGAGGCGCAGGCCCGCGGATGCAAGATCGTGGACGGGCTTGGCATGTTGTTGCATCAGGCAACCCCGGGCTTTGAACGCTGGTTCGGCCACCGCCCCGAGGTCGATGACGAACTGCGCCGGGCCGTTCTGGCATGAGCTTCCGTCTTGGCCTGACGGGTGGGGTCGGCATGGGCAAATCGACCGCCGCCGGGATGTTTCGCGACCTTGGCCACCCGGTCTGGGATGCGGATGCGGCGGTGCATCGCCTCTATGCCCCGGGCGGCCGCGCGGTCGCTCCGGTCGCGGCGGCCTTTCCCGGTGTGCTCGGCCCTGATGGCAGCATTGATCGCGCCGCCCTGCGCGAAAAGCTGGCGGCCAGGCCCGAGGGTTTTCGCCGCCTTGAAGCCATCGTTCATCCCCTGGTGGCCGAAGATCGCGCCGCCTTTATATCCACTCATGCCGATGCGCCCATTGTGGTCCTGGACATCCCGCTGTTGTTCGAAGGCGGGATGCAGGCGCAGATGGACGGCGTGGCGGTTGTCTCGGCCCCGCCCGAGGTGCAGCGCGCCCGCGTCCTTGCCCGACCCGGCATGACCGAGGCGAATTTCCAGATGATCCTGTCGCGCCAGATGCCTGACGCCGAAAAACGCAAACGCGCCGACTGGGTAATCCCTTCGGACACGCTGGAAGGCGCGCGCGCCGCCATTGTGGACATCTGCAACCTGATCATGGCAGGTAAGGCCCATGCGTGAGATCGTACTGGATACCGAAACCACGGGCTTTGACCCCGATACCGGCGACCGCATCGTCGAGATCGGCGCGGTCGAGCTGATGAACCACCTGCCCACCGGGCAGACCTTTCACGTCTATATCAACCCCGAACGCCCGATGCCGCAGGAGGCATTCGAGGTGCACGGTCTTGGCGACGACTTTCTGCGCGACAAGCCCAAATTCGCTGAAATCGCCGCCGATTTCGTCAAATTCATCGGCGATGACGCCAAGCTGGTGATCCATAACGCCAGCTTTGACATGAAATTCCTCAATGCCGAGCTAAAGCTGTGCGGCTATCCGACCATGCCCTACAGCCGCGCGATCGACACCTTGGAAATCGCGCGCAGTCAGTTTCCGGGGGCGCAAAACTCGCTTGATGCGCTGTGCCGGCGCTTTCGTATCGACAACTCGAACCGGACGCTGCACGGGGCGCTGCTGGACAGCGAATTGCTGGCCGAGGTCTATCTGGCCCTGCGCGGGGGCCGCCAGCCGGGGCTGGTTCTGGAGGGCGGGCCGCTGCGCGGCCGCTCGGGCACGGGAGCTGTGTCGCAGGGCAACGGCCCACGCAGCGCACGTCCACGCCCCCTCCCCCCCCGCATCACCGCCGCCGAGGCCGAGGCCCATGCCGCCTTTGTCGAAAAGCTGGGCGAAAAGGCGGTATGGCTGCGCTATCTCAGTGCCGGGACCAACTGACCAGCGGAACCTTTGCTGCGGGGAAACCCTTTCCTCCCCGCCGTTTCATGCAACCGATTAACGAGGGCGGGCTATTGATCAGGGAATGGTGGCAGTTCCTTCTGGCGATCTTTGAACGGATGGACAAAATCCACCTCAGCCTGATCGCGGCCGGCGTTGCCTTCTACGCCATGTTCGCAGTCTTTCCGGGTCTTGCTGCGCTGTTTGCGATCTGGGGCCTGTGGTACGACCCCCAGGTGATCGAGGAATATGTCCACGCCACCGACGGTTTCATCCCGCCCAGCGCCGCCGATATCATCTATGGCCAGATCAACGCGCTGGCGTCGGCCGGGCGCACGCAACTGGGCTGGGCGACGGCGATTTCCTTTCTGATCGCCACCGTTTCGGCCCGCGCGGGCGTTGACGGGCTGATCCGGGGGCTGAATGCCGCCTATGGTGTGCGCTCACATTCGACGGTCATGGGTTTTGTCCTTGCCTATGTGCTGACGCTGGTCATCGTCGCGGTCTGCGCCCTTGGCCTTGCGATGATCGTCATTTTGCCCATCGCCTTTACCCTGCTGCCCGGAGTGCTTTTGCCCACTGGCTGGCTGACCGGTGCACTGCCGTGGATGGCGATCTTTCTGATCGTGCTGCTGGTGATCGGCATCCTTTACCGCTACGGCCCTAACGTGAAGGCCCCGCGCACCCCGATCTTTACCTGGGGTTCGGTTTTTGCGGCTCTGGCCTGGGCCGCGGCGTCCTATGGATTTTCGGCCTATCTTGCCAGCTTCAACAGCTACAACCGCATCTATGGCTCGATCGGTGCGGTGATCGCACTGCTGATGTGGTTCTATCTGGGCGGGTTCACCGTCATGCTGGGGGCGGTTATCAATGTCGAGCTGGCCCGCCGCCGCCGAGTCGTGGCCGCACGAAAACTGCGCCAGGCAGCACGCGAAGCCAGCATTCCAGTCAGCAAGAAAGACCAGGGGGCCTAATGTCGCGCACCCGGTCGTGCGGCCGAGGTCAGCACCACCGGCGGCGTCTCGACCGGTTCACGCTTGTGCATATGCTCGACCCGGAAACGCAGGGTAAGAAGGAAACGGCCATCACCGGTCTCTTGCCGCGCCTCGCCCTCAAGCTGGGTCGAAAAGGCCTCGATCAGCTGGCTGCCAAGCCCCGTCCCTTCGGCAAGGCTGGTGGTCCCCAGCGAGTTCTCGACCTCCAGAACCGCATGTTGCGGCCCGTCTGCGCGCAGCGAGACCCGGACCCAAGGCTCACCCTCCGGGTCTGACGCGCCGGAATATTTCAGCGCATTGGTAAATGCCTCGGTCGCAAGCAGGCTCAGCGGGACCGCCTGATCCGGCATCAGCTCAAGCGGCTCAAGCCGGGTGTCGATACGCAGCCCCGCCCCCGGACCCAGCGTCGCATTGGCCATCTGGTTGATGATGTCCTTGATCAGCCGGTCGGCATGGACCGAGTCCAGATGCTCGGCCTGATAGAGGTTGCGATAGATTGTGGCCAAAGACGCAACCCGGTCCTGAACCGACCGCAGCACCCGGCGCGCGTCGTCGTGGTCGATCACCCGGATCTGCATGTTGATGATCGAAGCGATCAGTTGCAGGTTGTTCTTGACCCGGTGATGGACCTCTTTCAGCAAGACGGTCTTTTCGTTGACTGCCGCCTCCATCGCCTCTTCGTCACGGATCAGGATGCGGGCCATATTGTGGAAAGTCTGGCTCATATCCTCGATTTCGGCCGGGGCGTCGATCAGAACCGGGGGTGGGGCCGAGCGGTCGCCGATGGCAAAGCGGCGCATCTGGCCACGCAATTCGCGGATATGGCGCAACACCAGCCGGTAGACGGCGAAATAGGCAACGGCAAGCGAAGCCGCCCACAGGATCAGCGGCAGGATCAGCGCCGTGCGCCGGGTGATGTCGATGCCGGTGATGCCGGATTCGGCGCGGTTCCACGAACCCAGCGCATAGACCAGCCCCGGCACCACCGGCACGACGCTATAAACCCGCCGTTCGCCAGAGTTCGAGATGTCGCGGAAGGTGGTCTCGCTGCGCGACAAAAGCGAGGGCAGGGATTTGCCGCGCGGCAGAACCTCGGTGATGTCACCGTCACCCTCGCGGTCCGAAGAGATCACCTCGCCCTGGTTGTTAAAGGTCAGGATGCGCGCGCCATCCGTCTCAAGCCCCGACACATGGGCCGAGCGCAGCAGATCATGCGACATCGAAACGGTGACAAAGCCCAAAAGCTCTACCCCGCTGTAAAGCGGCTGGATAACCACCACCACCGACCTTCCGGTGACCGGACCGTGCTCGCTGGTGGTGACCAGCGTGCCGGGGCTTTCGATGAATTGCTGAAAGGCCGGCGTGCCACTGAGATCATGCACCCCCCGCACCGAGGAACATTCCGTCACCCCGTCCAGCCGGGTGAAGCCGGCATAGACAAAGTTCACCGTGCGCTGCACCAGCCCGCGCATGATATCCGAACAGGCTTGCGGACGGTCCATCGTCTCAAGCACCGCCGGACCCAGCGCATCTGCGGTGCCGAGCGCGCTTTGCAGCAACGCCCGCTCACCCGCAGCCGAAGTGGCGGTGCGACCCAGAAGCGCGATCTCGGCCGAACGTTCATATTCACGCGACAGATGCAGCGTCTGAATGACCGAGATCAGGCCGATGGGCAAAATCGCCACCGACAGGAGGCCGCCCAGCCGAAAACCAAGGCCCTTGCTGAATTCCAGCCTGTCCAGAAAGCGCCGCAGCACGATCGAAACTCAGCGCAGAATCGGGGTATTCAGTGCCATGACAGCCAGAGTGGTACGATCCGTCATCTCGATTTCTTCGCCCTCTTCCAGATGCAGAAGCTCGGCCAGGCGACGACGGCCCCGGTTGGCGCGCGACTTGACCGTGCCCACGGCAACACCGGTCATGGCCGCCGCTTCCTCATAGGAAAAGCCCGAAGCGCCCACCAGAATCAAGGCCTCGCGCTGCTCGTCGGGCAGCTGTTCAAAGGCCACGCGGAAATCATTGAGCGCAAGACGGCCGTCATGGTCGGGGCGGGTGGCCTGCCGGGCGGCATGGATGCCGTCGGTGTCGTTCACCTCGCGCCGCGTCTTGCGCCGGGCAGAATAGAAGGTGTTTCGCAAAATGGTGAAAAGCCAGGCGCGCAGATTGGTTCCGGGCTGGAATTTTTCGATATTTGCCCAGGCCTTAACGATGGTGTCCTGCACCAGATCGTCAGCCGAGGACCCGTCACGCGTCAGCGACAGGGCAAAGGCGCGCAGCGCAGGCAGGTGCTCGACCAACTCGTCCCGAGGATCTGCATGGCCTTCGGGACGGGCGGGGCGCACCGATTTCTGATCGGTCATCCAGTTCACTCCTGCTCGCGCAGTTTTTCCAGCAGTTGCAGGAATTTGTCAGGAACTTGCTGGGATACATCCTGTTCGTAAACGCGGCGCAGATTTTCGTCGATCTGCTTCTGGATGGCTGCTCGCCTGCGTTCCTCACGCCTGGTATTCATTTTTTAGTTATTCCCGGTAATCTTGTGCGCACGTTGCCTAACCGTTACCTATCCAATCAGGTTCCATCACACGACGCATTTTTTTTGAGGTATCCCAAATGACCGCAGCGGATCTTGCCCAGTCCATCAGCCGGGAACTTCCCTACCTGCGGCGCTATGCGCGTGCACTGACCGGCAGTCAGACCGCCGGCGACAATTACGCCGCCGCGACGCTAGAAGCAATCCTGTCCGATCGCAGCCTGATGGATGGCGAGGATGACACCCGCATCGGGTTGTTCCGCACCTTCCACGCGATCTGGCAAAGCTCGGGCCAGCCCGTCGATATCGAGGCCCAGTCCCCTCGCGAAGCCCGCGCCCAGGCCCATCTGCGCAGCCTCACCCCGAATTCGCGTGAGGCGCTGCTTTTGCGTACGATCGAGGAACTGCGCTACGACCAGATCGCCCGCGTCATGCAATGCACCCAGCCCGAAGCCGAAGAGCTGGTGCAGATCGCACTGAACGAAATGAGCCGCTCGATTGCTGGCAAGGTCATGGTGATCGAGGATGAAACCATCATCGCCATGGACCTGAAGGGCATTGTTCAGTCGATGGGCCATGATGTGACCGGCATTGCCCGCACCCATAGCGCCGCCGTCGATCTGGCCAAGCAAAAGCGCCCCGACCTGATCCTTGCCGATATCCAGCTGGCAGACGGTTCATCGGGGATTGATGCGGTGAACGAACTGCTGCGCGACCTTGGCGACATCCCGGTGATCTTCATCACCGCCTTCCCCGAGCGGCTGCTGACCGGCGACCGGCCCGAGCCGGCCTTCCTGATCTCAAAGCCCTATTCCGAAGAGCAGGTGCGTTCGGCTGTCAGCCAAGCCATGTTCTTTGCCACGACCGAAGGGCTGAGCGCCGCCTGACGACCCCTGACGGGCGGCCCCGTACGGGGCCTGCCCCCGGTCACGAGGCGCAAAGCGCCGTCTTGGCCTCGGTATATTCCCGTGTCAGCCGGTCGATCAGGCTGGCCGCCGGGACGATCTCGCGCACCGCACCGATGCCCTGACCCGAGCCCCAGATCTGGCTCCACGCCTTGGGACGCGACGAGGCGTCCGAGAAATTCATGTCCGAGACATCGCCGCGCTCAAGCCTGTCAGGATCAAGCCCCGCCGCACGGATAGACGGCGCAAGATAGTTCCCCGACACGCCGGTAAAGAGCGATGAGGTAACGATATCCTCGGCGCCGCTTTCAACGATCATGCGTTTGTATTCGGGCTGGGCGTTCGCCTCTTCGGTCGCGATGAAGGGGCTGCCGACATAGGCCAGATCCGCACCCATGGCTTGCGCCGCCAATACCGCCCGCCCGGTGGCGATGGCGCCTGACAGCAACAGCGGCCCGTCGAACCATGTGCGGATCTCTTGCACCAGCGCAAAGGGGGATTGCGGCCCGGCATGACCGCCAGCCCCGGCCGCGACAGCGATCAGCCCGTCAGCACCCTTTTCGATCGCCTTGCGGGCGAAGGTATTGTTGATCACGTCATGCAGCGCGATGCCGCCACAGTCGTGGGCGGCCGCGTTGACCTCGGGCCGGGCACCAAGGCTGGTGATCCAGATCGGCACCTTGTGCCTGTGACAGATCTCGATATCCCGCTCCAGCCGCGCGTTCGAGCGATGAACGATCTGGTTCACCGCGAAAGGTGCAGCGGGATTGTCGGGGTTGGCCTGATTGTGGCGGTCCAGCTCTTCCTGGATGCGGGTCAGCCAGACATCCAGCAGCGGCGGCTCACCATCCTTTTCACGCGCGTTCAGGGCGGGGAAACTGCCGACGATCCCGGCCTTGCATTGCGCAATGACCAGATCGGGCCCCGAGACGATGAACATGGGCGAGGCAACGACGGGAAGACGCAGGCGCGACAGGATCGGGGGCAGCATGGGGTTCCTCGTGTCTTGGTGACGCGGGTAGATTGCCCGCGCCCGGTCGATCTGCCAACCGTGCCGTGGCGTCGCGCGGTGGCTCAGTAGGGCAGCGGATGGCTGCGATGCAGCCTGTCGATCCGTGCCAGCGCATCGTCCGACAGCCGCAGATCCAGCCCGGCCAGCAGGTGATCCAGCTGCCCCAGATCGGTCGCGCCAAGGATGGGGATGCAGTGAAATGGCCGCTGCCGGGTAAAGGCGATGGCCATATGGATCGGATCCAGCCCCAGCTCGGCCGCGAGCCCGTGCCAGGCGGCGACCGCCTGATCGGCGCGGACAGTGCGCCGCCCGCCCAGATCACCCGGCCCGCCGGTGGCGCGGTCTGTGGCAACACGGCTGCCAACGGGCTCGTCTCCGTTCAGGTATTTCCCGGTCAGAAGTCCGGCCGCCAGCGGCGAATAAGCCAGCAGCGTCACCTTTTCATTCACCGCAAGTTCGGCCAGATCAGTGTCAAAGGCGCGATAAAGCAGCGAATATTCGTTCTGGATGCTTACCATGCGGGGTCCGCCCAGACGCTCGGCCACATCAAGCCAGCGCGCTGTTCCCCAGGCGGATTCGTTGGACAGGCCGATGGCGCGAACCTTGCCGGCGCGCACAACCTCGTCCAGCGCGGTCAGCACGTCCTCCATATGCGCCAGCGTTTCGGCACGGTCCTGTTTCGAGGGGTCATAGCGCCAGTTCTGACGGAACGCATAGCTGCCCCGCACCGGCCAGTGCAGCTGGTAAAGGTCGATGTAATCGGTCTTCAGCCGCTTCAGCGAGGCGTCGACGGTCTGACGCAGGATCGCGCCGTTGAACCCTTCGGCCCGCACCTTGTCACCCGGTCCGGCAGCCTTGGTCGCAATCTGTACCCGGTCGCGGCCCCCGCGTGAGGCAAACCAGTTGCCGACGATTTCCTCGGTCTGGCCCACGGTCTCGCGGCGGACCGGGTTCACCGGATACAGCTCGGCAGTATCAAAGAAGGTGATGCCTGCGGCCAGCGCCCGGTCCATCTGGGTGTGGCCATCGGCCTCTGCCGTCTGATTGCCAAAGGTCATCGTGCCAAGGCACACCTCGCTGACCCGGATATCGCTGCCGCCAAGCGTCGTGCTGTCCATTCTGTCCCCTCATCGCAATTGGCGGAAGAGAGTGGGAGTCGAACCCACCCGGGACAGGCTCACTGCCCCAACCGGATTTGAAGTCCGGCCGCCCCACCGGGGACGATTCTCTTCCATTGCCATTGTTTTCAATGGCATAGCGCCTGCCCCCCGTCAGAGAAAGCTTACCGGTCCCGCAACGTTCGGTGTGTTCATGTCACGGTCCCGTTCCGTTCCCGGCGCGATTGAGCCTCTTTAACACGGGCGTTCCAGCGAACGGAACCAGCATAATGCGGCGCAGGCAACAGGGGCAGCGATCCCCCGGTGACTGACGCAAAAGCAGCAGGGGTGACCCGACATGCATCCCACGCTTAAGGGGTCCTGCCTGCCAGATCATTCCCTGACGCCGATCTACCAAAGGGGATGAGGGGTAGTCCCCATCAACACCTGCTGAAAGTCACCAGCACATCCTGACCGGAAGCCGGCCTTCTCGGCCGGCCCGTGCATTGTCTGGGTCACGGCAAGATAGAAACTCAGACGCAAACGCATCGAGGGAACGCTTAAGCGCCAGCCTTTCTGGTCATTCGCCTGCGCTCAGGGCTGGCCGCCTTGACCATCGGGGGTGAACAGGTCGATCCGGTGCGGATTGATGCGACGCAGATCGCCACGACGCAGGGTCAGCCCCAGCTTGTCAAAGAAATCAAGGATCTGGATCGCCACTTTGCGCCCGTTCTGCACCCGGTCGCGAAAGGCAGGCGCGGTGAACCAGCCGTCTGACGATCGCGCCCCCAGATCTCGGATGATGCCCACCATCTCGACCGTGGTGGCGCGGGCAAAGAAATGGTCATGCGCAATCTGGTCAAGGCGGCCCTGACGGGCGGCCATGCGCAGGATGCGGCGGACCTCGGTTTCCCCGGCACCGAATTCATGGGCAAAATCACGCACGCGGGGTGGGCGAAAACGTTCCTCCCCGCTCAGCCGGGGCAGGATCAGCTCCAACAGCGCCTCATCCTCGGGCGAAAGCCGGGGCAGGTGGCCGGGCAGGCGGATAAAGGCACCGTCCAGCGCGATACGGCCCGCCTCGGCCTCAGCCCGCAGCAGGGCCGCAAAATCAGCCTTGGGCAGGCGCGGGGTCAACATCAGCCGAAGCTTTTCACGGCCCACACCCTGAAGATCGGCGTTTTCGGCGTGAAAGGCAGCAAGCTCTGCCTGCATCGCCTCGCGCAGCGCATCAAGCCGGGCAGGGGCCAGAGCCTGCCTGCTGCCCGGAATGGTGGCGACACCCGAGGCCGTGACGGCGCGATCAAGCTCGGGCAAAGCAAGCGCACGGTCGCGGGCAAAGCCGTCAAGGTCGATCACCGTCAGATCAGCCAGAGCCGTCAGCGCCCGCGCCGGGTCAGGCATGGCCATGGCGCGCAAGGCTGCCAGACGCTCAGGCCGGGCCCGGTGTCGGGCGGGCGCGCGCAGGTCGATCAACCGTCCCCCGCCGATGGTGCGCCGGGCCGAAACATCACGCAGGATGAACCGCTCACCCGCCGTAGCGGCAAGCGGACGGTCAAGAACAAGCTGCGCCAGCCTCTCAGCACCGGGCGCAATCGGCCCCTCCAGCGGCACGACGCGGACCCCGGTCTCGGCCGCGCCCAGATGCAGGCGAGCGGGAAACCATGTGGTCAGTGCTTTTGGTTCGGTCCCAAGCACCCGCAGGGCCACGTCGATGCGCTGGCTTGGCGCATGCAGCACCGGGTCCAGCGCGACATCGCCGCGGTGGATTGCATCGCGTGCCACGCCCTCTCCGGCAAGGTTCAGGGCACAGCGCTGACCGGCAAGCCCCTCACCAGCCTTGCGGTTCTGGGCGTGAATGCCGCGCACCCGCGCAGCAAGACCCGAGGGGCTGATCACGATCTGATCCCCCACCGCCACCCGGCCCGACAGAACGGTGCCGGTGACGACAGTACCGGTCCCGGCCAGCGTAAAGCTGCGGTCGATGGCCATACGAAACCGCGCCTCGGTCGCACGTATGGCAGTCTCGGTCTCGGCCTGCATCAGCGCGACACGCAAAGGGTCGATGCCCGCGCCTGTCAGGGCCGAAACCGCAAAGACCGGCGCACCGGCAAGGCCGGTCGGGGCCAGAAGCGCCGCAATCTCGGCCTCAAGCCGGGCGATACGGTCTGGCAGAGCCAGATCGGCCTTGGTCAGCGCCACCATCCCGCGCGAGATGCCAAGCAGGTCAAGAATGGCCAGATGTTCGCGCGTTTGCGGCATGATGCCGTCATCGGCAGCCACGACCAGCAACGCCATGTCGATGCCGCCCGCGCCGGCAAGCATGGTGTGGACGAATTTCTCGTGCCCCGGCACATCGACAAAGCCAGTAACCGTCCCACCGCCCAGATCGGCGTAGGCAAAGCCAAGTTCGATGGTGATGCCGCGGGCCTTTTCCTCGGCCAGGCGGTCGGTCTCGACCCCTGTCAGGGCGCGGACCAGCGCGGTCTTACCATGGTCGATATGCCCCGCCGTGCCGACGA
The DNA here is from genome assembly GCF_000185925.1 of Paracoccus sp. TRP. NCBI lineage: Bacteria > Pseudomonadati > Pseudomonadota > Alphaproteobacteria > Rhodobacterales > Paracoccaceae > Paracoccus > Paracoccus sp. TRP. Next base: position 174,644 of record NZ_AEPN01000001.1, read on the forward strand.
TCATCGTCCGCGCCGCACCGCCGTCAGTAACCGATCAGGAAGGGGTTAAAGCCGCCCCGTTTCCATTCGGTATCCCGCATCATCAGATCAAGCCCAAGGCTGGCAACATCGTCCGCCACCGGCTCAAGCGAGGGGTTACGGTTCTGATAAAGGATCTTGACCCAGCTTTCACACTCGCGACAGACCTCGGCCTTGACGGTCGCCTCGTCCGTCTCGACCGAGCGATACGAGATGCCCTTGGTCGAACCGCAGCGAAGGCAGGTCACCCGCACCTCGTTCCACAACGTCTGGCACGTCGCGCAAGAACAATAGCGCGCGCCCTCGGCACCGATATTCTCGGTCACCACGCTTGATACGGGGCGCCCGCCACAAGCCGGACAGGTGCCGGTGCGGATGCGCACCAGCTTTTCAGGATCAAGCGTCGCGGCCTGCGTCGCGGCAAGGACCTGTAGCGCGGCAGCAGCAAAAAGATGCGGGGCAACGCTATCCTCGGGGATGGTGTCGGTCAGGACATTGCCCATCACCCAGTCCAGATCCGAAGGCTCGGCCGCCTGCAAAGCAGCCAGCGCCAGCCGGGCAGGTTCGGGCATCTCAAGCCCGGAAAGCCGCTTGAGCAGCAGGGGCAGGGCCTCTGCCAGCCCCCTGCGCATCGCATTGCGGTCCAACGGTGGCATGCGGCTGGAGCGGGCAAGCTCGATCCGCTCGGCCGGGATGGGCCCGGGCCGGGGCAGTTCGCCAGCCAGATCGGCCTGAGCGCGACAGATCCCGGCCAGAAAGCGCAGATAGGGCGCAAGGTTCGGGCTGTGTCCGGCCAGAAAATCGAACCGCTCGGCCCGGGTGGTAAACAGCGCCACGGGATCGGGCAGGCGCGCCAAGGGAACCTTGGCGACGCCGCCGATCATCGAGGGGTCGGGTTTCAGAGCGGTGGACATGGCTTCCTTTCGGATCGCTTGGGCCTACTTTGCCGGGCCGCTTTCCCCGCGTCCAGCCAGTTCACGCAACCATTTGCGGTGGTGTCGCCAGGCCCAGCCGCCGGTCACGGTGCCACGCGTCATGGCGCGCAGCGTGCCGCGGGTCCAGATCGCCGCATAGACATGCAGGATAAAGGTCAGGATGATCGCAATCGCAGCAAGCGCATGGACAAGCACCGCCCAGCGCCGCACCGGGATGGTGACCAGATCAGGGAAATATTCCTGCCAGATCATCACCCCCGATACGATCAGCACCACGATCAGCACCGACATGGCCCAGAAGACGAATTTCTGTCCGGCATTGTATTTGCCAAGTTCAGGCAGTTTCTCTTCTTCGCCGCGCACGACATCACCGATCTGACTGACCCAGGTCCGGTCCTCGGGGCGGGGCAGGTTCAGCCGCCACATCTGCAAAAACAGCAGCAGGAAGCTGAAAAACAGCAGCACACCCACGAAAGGATGCAGCCAGCGCGTCACCTGCCCCCCACCGAACAAGCCGGTCAGGAAGTAAAGCGAAGGGTGAAACAGCGCCAGCCCCGAGACCAGCAGCACGATCAGGCTGGCCGCCGTCACCCAGTGGTTCAGCCGGGTGATGCCGCGATAACGGCTGACGGTGACCGGGCGGCGGCTTTCGATGTGATCGCCCCTGGCCGAGAATACACGCCTCGACATCACACCACCCCCTTTTCTGGCGTGGTCGGGGACTCGCTGCCCTCGACCAGCTTTTCGGCATGGACCTCATCCTCGGCCGAGACCTTGTTGGCGCGTGCAAGCAGCCCATGCAGGACCGAGCCGACAGCAGCAGCGCCGATGGCGGCAAGGCCCAGCGTCTTGGTCACGCCCTTCCAGCCCTGAACCACCGGCGAGATGCGCGGCTCTTCGGGCAGGTTCGAGTAAAGCGAGGGCTGATCGGCGTGGTGCAGCACGTAAAAGACATGCGTGCCGCCAACCCCTTCGGGATCATAGATGCCGGCATTGTCATAGCCGCGAGATTTCAGATCCTCGACCCGCGCTTCGGCATGGGCAAGCATATCCTCTTTGGTGCCAAAGACGATTGCCTGGGTCGGACAGGCCTTGGCACAGGCCGGCCCCTGACCCACCGCCACCCGATCCGAACAGAGCGTGCATTTATAGCTCTTGTGATCGGTCTTGCTGACCCGCGGGATGTTAAAGGGACAGCCGGTGACGCAATAGCCGCAACCGATGCAGTTTTCGTGAATGAAATCCACGATACCGTTCGAGTATTGCACGATGGCGCCCGGCGCCGGGCAGGCCTTGAGACAGCCCGGATCGGCGCAATGCATGCAGCCGTCCTTGCGGATCAGCCACTCGAAATCGCCCGTCTGCGGGTTCTCGTATTCCGAGAAGCGCATCAGGGTGAACATGTCGGGCGTCAGATCATGCGGGTTCTCATAGAGACCGACATTATGTTCGATCTCGGGTGAGGTGTCGTTCCACTCGGCGCAAGCTGACTGGCAGGCCTTGCAGCCAATGCATTTCGACACGTCGATCAGCTTGGCCACCGGCGTCAACTCGCGCGTCGGCGGCGGCAGATCAGGCATGGCCGAGGCGCGGACGACATCGCCCGGCCCCAGATTGGCCTGCATCGGTTGTACAGGCGGGTTTGAAACCGCCGTGCGCGGACTATCGAGGTTCGCATCCGTCGTCATGATACGGCCTCCCCTGTGGCGGGTTCGATATTGACCAGGAACGCCTTGAATTCAGGCGTTTCGACGTTGGCGTCGCCGACAAAGGGCGTCAGGCTGTTCGGCCCCCAGCCCTTGCGCGCTGCCCCCATAAAGCCCCAGTGCAGCGGGATGCCGATGACATGCACCAGTTTGTCGCCACATTGCATGGGCTTTAGTCGCCCGGTCACCAGCACCTTGGCACGGACCTCGCCCCGCTTGGACCAGACCCGTACCGAAGCGCCAGGCTGAATGCCCTTTTCAGCGGCCAGCTCACGGCTGATCTCGACAAAGAATTCGGGCTGCAGGGCCGCGTTGATGCGGTTGTGCTTGGTCCAGTAGTGGAAATGCTCGGTCAACCGGTACGAGGTCGCCACAAAGGGGAACTCGTCACTGGTGGCGAACTGCTCGGCATCGCTGGCAAAGACCCGCGCCACCGGGTTGCCGCGCATCTCCGGGTTAAAGACGTTGGCAATCGGCGACTCGAACGGCTCCATATGGGTCGGGAAAGGTCCGTCCCGCATCATGCCCCGGGTGAACAGGCGCGAAACGCCTTCGGGGTTCATGATAAAGGGGCCGACCTCTTCCGGCCTTGAGGCGGGGGCAATGTCGGGCACGTCATAGCCCGTCCATTTCTGGCCGTCCCACTCAAGCAGCTTGCGCGACGGATCCCAGGGCCGGCCCTGCACATCAGCAGAGGCGCGGTTGTAAAGGATCCGGCGGTTCAGCGGCCAGGCGAACGCCCAGTTCGGATAGGCTCCGGTCTCGTCGGGGTCATTATTGTCCCGGCGGGCCATGTTGTTGCCTTCCTCGTTCCAGCAGCCGGCATAAATCCAGCAGGCGCCCATGGTCGTGCCATCGTCGCGATACTGACTAAAGTTCAGCAGCTGTTTGCCCCTGGCCGTCAGAACCTTGGCCGGGTCGGCGGTGTCGCGGACATCCTCCAGCGCCCTGCCGTTCAGTTCCTTGGCCAGTTCTTCGGGCGAGGGCTCATCGGGGTCGGCATAGTCCCAGGTCAGGTTCAGGATCGGATCGGGGAAGACCCCGCCTTCATCCTCATACAGCTTTTTCACGCGCAGGAAGATCTGCGCCATGATCCAGGTGTCGTGCTTTGCCTGACCGGGCGGCGTCGCCGCAGCCCAGTGCCATTGCAGCCAGCGGCCCGAGTTGACCAGCGCACCGTCGTCCTCGGCAAAGCAGCTGGAGGGCAGTTCCAGCACCTCGGTCTGAATCGAGGCGGTGTCCACGTCGTTATGTTCGCCGTGGTTTTCCCAGAAATGCGCCGTCTCGGTGGCCAGCGGGTCCATCACCACCAGAAGCTTGAGCTTGCTCAGCGCCGAGGTCAGCTTGCCCCGGTTCGGGAAAGCCAGCAACGGGTTGAAGCCCTGACAGAAATAGATGTTGACCTTGCCCGCATCCATCAACTCGAACATGCGCAGGATGTCATAGGTCGGCACATCCAGCTTGGGCAGGTAATGATAGGCCCAGTCGTTCTCGGCCGTGGCCGCATCCCCCCACATGGCCTTCATGAAGCTGACCATGAACTTGGGATAGTTCTGCCAATAGCTGGTCTGACCCGGCCGCAGCGGCTTAAAGCTGCGGCTGGACATATAGGTCTGCCAGTCCGGTTCCTTTTCGGTCGGGATATTCAGATAACCCGGGATCAGGTTCGACATCAGACCGATATCGGTCAGACCCTGGATGTTAGAGTGGCCGCGCAGGGCGTTCATCCCGCCGCCCCGGACACCGATATTGCCAAGGATCAGCTGCAACATCGCCATGCCGCGGATGTTTTGCGAACCCTTGGAGTGCTGCGTCCAGCCAAGAGCATACATCGAGGTCATGGTCTTGTCGGGGGCCGAGCACTCTCCGATCATCTCGGCGACCTTGAGGAAGCGATCTTTTGGCGTGCCACAGACCTGCTCGACCAGCTCGGGCGTATAGCGCGAGACATGCTCTTTCAGCAGGTTCCAGACACAGCGCGGATGCTCCAGCGTCGGGTCAACCTCGGCATATCCGTCTTCGCCGAGGACATAGTCCCAGCTTGAGCGGTCGTAATCCCGCTTTTCGGGGTCATAGCCGGTGAACAGGCCGTCGTTCCAGCCGAAACCCTCCTTCACGATGAAGGGCGCATTGGTAAAGGCCTTCACATATTCCCACTGGACCTTGTCGTTCTGGATCATCCAGTTGATCAAAGCCATGAGGAAAACGATGTCCGAACCCGGGCGGATCGGCGCATAGTAATCGGACACCGAAGCCGTGCGGGTGAAACGCGGGTCCACCACAATCAGCTTGGCGCCACGGTGGGCTTTGGCCTCGGTCACCCATTTGAAGCCGCAGGGATGCGCTTCGGCAGCGTTGCCGCCCATGACGACCACGAGGTCGGTATTCTTGATGTCGGTCCAGGAGTTGGTCATCGCTCCACGGCCAAATGTCGGGCCCAAACTGGACACCGTGGGGCCGTGTCAGACGCGCGCCTGGTTATCGAATCCGACAATCCCCATGGCCCGGACCGTCTTGTAGGTCAGCCATGCGGTTTCATTGGTGGTTGCCGACGCAGCCAGAAAACCGGTCGAGGTCCAGCGGTTGACCGTCACGCCATCATCATTGGTCAGGACCATATTGGCGTCGCGGTCGTCCTTAAGGGCACGGGCAATCTTGTCCAGCGCCTCTTCCCAGGAAATCTCTTCGAAGGTTGCCGAACCGGGGCGCCGGATGCGCGGCGTCGTCAGCCGGGTTTCGGCATTGACGAAATCCTTCAGCGCCGCACCTTTCGGGCACAGCGTGCCGCGGTTGGTCGGATGGTCGGCATCGCCTTCGATGTGCACGACCCTGGCCTCTTCGCCGGCCTTCAGATCACCGTTCGAATAGATGATGATGCCGCAGGCGACCGAACAATAGGGACAGGTGTTGCGCGTCTCGGTCATCGAGGCCAGCTTGAAGGCACGGACCCGCGCCTGCTCTGCCGCCTCTGCCCCGCCGAAGCCCATGGCCCCAAGCGATGTCGCCGCGACACCCGCGCCGGCCAGTTTTAGAAAACCGCGCCGCGAGAGGTCGATGTTCATCGTGCCCTCCTTTTGCCTGTCGAGTAGATAGGTACCCTCAAGGATGCGCCCTGTATGGTAGAAATGTCAAGGCAGGCACGGGAACGGGCGGTCCCCCAAGGAACCGCCCGCGCCTTTGAAAAATACAGGTTTTTCGTCAGGTTTTGCCCTGATCCTGCGTCCTAGACATCAACGGCGACCGCCCCGATGGGATGCGAGCAGCAGGCAAGGATATAGCCTTCCTCGATATCCTCGTCGGTGATGCCGCCGTTATGGACCATATGCACCTCGCCCGAGGTTTTGCGGATCTTGCAGGTCCCGCAAAGGCCAAAGGTGCAGCCCGAGGGGATGTTCAGCCCGTTCGCCTTGGCAACTGCCAGAACGGTATCCGTCTCGTGACATTTCGCAGTGACGCCCGATGCCGAAAAAGTGATCTGCGCCGCGCTTTCCTCATCAGGGACAACATCGTCCAGCACAGGGGCATCGGCCTCATTACGGACCGGCGCGCCAAAGCTTTCCTGATGATAACGGTCCATGTCAAAGCCAAGCGCGATCAGCATGTCGCGCACCGCCTGCATGAACGGCTCGGGGCCGCAGCAAAAGACCTCTCGTTCCAGATAGTCCGGGGCCATGAGGCCCAGCATGATCTGGTTCAGCCGCCCGCGATAGCCGTGCCAGCTGCGGAAGGGGTCGCCCTCTTCGACCGAAAAGCGCAGTTGCAGCCCCGGCACCCGGTCCGCCATGCCCTCAAGCCGCTGGCGAAAGATGATGTCGCTGGGCGTCCGCGCCGCATGGACAAAGACGATGTCGGGCATTTCACCCGAATCCCAGGCCCATGTGGTCATCGACATCATCGGTGTGATGCCCGACCCCGCCGAGATGAACAGGTATTTCGACGCCTCATGCCGGACGAACGAGAAAATACCCGCCGGACCAAAGGCCTTGATGCGCATCCCCGGCCGCAGATGGTCCAGCATCCAGCGCGTGCCGATGCTGCCCGGCTGCGCCTTGACCGTGACCGAGATCGACAGCGGCCGCGAAGGGCTTGAGCTGATCGTATATGTCCGCTGCACATTGCCGCCCGGCACGGGCAGATCAAGCGTGATGAACTGACCGGGCTGATAGTCGAACCACGCCCCTGACGGCGAACGGAAGGTAAAGGTGGCGGTGTCCGATGTCTCGGGCACCACCATCGCGCATTCCAGCGGTTCGTCGTCTTTCCACGGCTTATCGCCGAATGCCTTGACCAGTACTGCCATTATTCAGCCGCCATTGCCGGGGTCGGGGACAGACGTTCAGCCATCGTGTCGCAATACCAGTCGATGAACTGGACCACGCCTTCTTCCTGGATCATCGAATAGGGACCCGGTTCATAGGCGGGCGACAGGATGCCGCGCTGGTTTTCCTCGACCACCTGGCGGTCCTCGTCATTGGTGTTCAGCCAGACGCGGGTCAGGGTCTCGATGTCGTAATCCTGACCTTCGACCGCATCCTTGTGAACCAGCCAGTTGGTCGTGACCAGCGTTTCCGTCGGGCTTAGCGGCAGGACGCGGAACACGATCGAATGATCGGCAAGGAAGTGGTTCCAGGTGTTGGGATAGTGGAAGAACAACAGGCTGCCCGCATCGTTGAAGGGCATCTGGCCCATCCGCTTTGACACCGCGGCCTTGGTGCTGAGCGTATAGCTTTCAGCGTTGTTCAACAGCGGAATGCGCGCCAGACGCCATTGCATCCGCGGGTGATTGATAAAGCGCGAGGGCAGGCCGGCCGCCTCGCAGCGGTTCCAGTGCTCAAGGATTTCGGGGCTGGCGCTGTCGGGACCTTCCATCGCTGTCATGCGCGGGTTGTCAGAATAGGTCCGGCACAGCGAAGGATGGCTGCCGCCGCAATGGTAGCATTCGCGGTTATTCTCGATCACCAGCTTCCAGTTGCCCTTTTCGATGATGCTGGACGAGAATGCGACCTTGGCATCTGCAAGTCCGCTGGGCGCGAGATAGGTCGCAAGCTTGCTGGCCAGATCGGCAATCGCCGGCGGCACCTGCGCAAGACAGATGAACACCATGCCGCTGAGATCCACGCAATGCACAGGCTTGAGGCCGAATTTCGAGGCGTCAAAGTCGTCGCCCATATCACGGGCATAGACCAGCTTGCCGTCCAGCTCATACGTCCACTGGTGATAGGGGCAGACCAGTTTGGCGGTCGAGCCGTTCGGCTTGGAACAGATGCGCTGGCCGCGATGACGGCAAACGTTGTGGAAGGCGCGGATTTTGCCATCACCACCGCGCACGATCAGCACCGGATAGGAACCGACCTGAAGGGTGGCATAATTGCCGGTCTTGGGGATCTCGCAGGCCGGGATGGCGTAGATCCATTCTTTGTACCAGATCTGTTCCAGATCCGCCTGGAACACTCCCTCATCGCAATAAAGATCACGCGTCAGGGCGTGATCCTTTCGCCGGTTGGTGATCTGGTTGAGAATTTCGGCTGTGTTCAACATGGCTCGATTCCGTCACAAGAGAGCTAACCCAACCCAAGCATTGCACCCCTTTGAGGCAGCGTAATTCGCCAAATACGACGCTCGGATGACGGAAACAGACATCGGAGGGGTACCGGCGCGTCTGCTGCCGGTAGCAACCAAGTATAAACCATCCCTGTGCGGACCGTGCAGGCAGCTGTCGGGCAGAGCTTTGGAACAAGTCTGGGGATAACTCCGTGACATCCGGGGGCCGAATCTGTGGAGATCTCACACCCTTTTCCCATCCCCGCATTCCCGCCCTGAACAGAGCACGAACGAAGATCGGTTCTCCACATGTCCAAAACTGACGAGGAATCCTCCACAAGCTATGGAAAAGAATAATTTTCACAAACTTATCCACAGAACGATATCTTATATCTCTATGTTTTATTGATAAATTTTCAAAGAAGGCGGATCAGGACTCTTGTTTTCCACAGAGGATCTCAGCTGGGAAATTTTGCCCTGAAACAATGATTTCCAGTCATCCACAGGCCCTATTACAACCACATCCTTTCTTTATCTTCATTCTTTCTTTGATAGAGAGAGGACGTGCCGGAGGTTCGTCATGACTGATTTCCTGTCCCTTGCTTATCCATGGATCAAATCACTGCATGTGATGGCAGTGATTTCGTGGATGGCGGGGCTGTTCTATCTGCCTCGGCTGTTCGTTTATCATGCCGAACGAGCGGGAATTGGCGATGAACCTGTTCAATCATTTGAAATCATGGAAGAAAAACTTCTTCGGATGATCATGAATCCAGCGATGATCGTCAGTTGGGGGGCAGGGCTTGCCCTTGTACTGACACCGGGGATCGTCGATTGGACGATGATCTGGCCATGGAGCAAAGCCCTTGGCGTCATCGGGATGACCTGGTTTCACATGTGGCTTGCTGGTCAGCGCAAGGCACTGTTGCAAGGCAAAGGGCTGAGCGGGCGAAGCTATCGCATGATGAATGAGCTGCCGACGCTTTTCATGGCGGTTATTGTCCTGTCCGTGATCGTCAAGTTCTGAAAGAATTGACTCGCGGCCCAATTCTGCCTATGTGAGCCGGAACCGCCGTCCGGCGGGGATTCTCCAGATACATTTTTCCTGCGCCGGCCGGCCTGAGTGCCAGGCGGTGCTCGCCCATAGGCAAGACATGACCGAAGAACGCCTCAATCTGTCCGATCTCAAGGCCAAGAGCCCCGCTGACCTGCTGGCCATGGCCGAGGAATGGGAAATCGAGAACGCCTCGACCATGCGCAAGGGCGAGATGATGTTCTCGTTGCTGAAAGAACATGCCGAAGAAGGCTATGAAATCGGCGGTGACGGCGTTCTTGAGGTGGTGCAGGACGGTTTTGGCTTCCTGCGCTCGCCCGAGGCGAACTATCTGCCCGGTCCTGATGATATTTATGTCAGCCCCGACATGATCCGCCAGCACAGCCTGCGCACCGGTGACACGGTCGAAGGCGTGATCCGTGCGCCCGGCGAGAATGAGCGTTATTTCGCCCTGACAAAAGTAGAACGGATCAATTTTGAGGATCCTGACAAAGCCCGTCACAAGGTCGCCTTTGACAACCTGACCCCGCTTTACCCCAATGAGCGGCTGAAGATGGAGATCGAAGACCCGACTATCAAAGACCGTTCGGCCCGGATCATTGATCTGGTGGCGCCGATTGGTAAGGGGCAGCGTTCGCTGATCGTTGCACCGCCGCGCACCGGTAAGACGGTCCTGTTGCAAAATATTGCGCATTCGATCGAAAAGAACCATCCCGAGTGCTATCTGATCGTCCTGTTGATCGACGAGCGCCCGGAAGAGGTGACCGATATGCAGCGTTCGGTTAAGGGTGAGGTGATCTCCTCGACCTTTGACGAACCGGCCAGCCGTCACGTTGCCGTTTCGGAAATGGTGATCGAAAAGGCCAAGCGTCTGGTCGAGCATAAGCGAGATGTTGTCATCCTGCTCGACTCGATCACAAGACTTGGTAGGGCGTTCAACACCGTCGTGCCCAGTTCGGGTAAAGTTCTGACCGGCGGTGTCGATGCGAATGCGCTTCAGCGTCCAAAACGCTTCTTTGGCGCGGCGCGGAATATCGAAGAGGGCGGTTCGCTGACCATCATCGCGACAGCACTAATCGACACCGGTTCGCGCATGGACGAGGTGATCTTTGAAGAATTCAAAGGCACTGGCAACAGCGAGATCGTTCTGGATCGTAAAGTCGCTGACAAGCGTGTCTTCCCGGCGATGGACATCCTTAAGTCCGGCACCCGTAAAGAGGAACTGCTGGTCGATCCCAAAGATCTGCAGAAAACCTATCTGCTGCGGCGTATCCTGAACCCGATGGGCACAACGGATGCGATCGAGTTCCTGATCTCGAAGCTGAAGCAGACCAAGACCAATGGCGAGTTCTTCGATTCAATGAACGCCTGATGGCGCGGAGGATGCGGTGGACACGATCTTTGCCGAGGCGACGCCTCCCGGTCGGGGAGGCGTCTCGGTTGTCCGCCTGAGCGGGCCGAAGGCACGTGCGGCACTGGAATCACTTGCCGGACCGATAGCAGCACCACGAATTGCGGTGCTGCGCGCATTAAGGGATGGCGAAGATCTGATCGACCGCGCCCTGGTTCTATGGTTCGAGGAAGGGCACAGCTTTACCGGCGAAGAAGTGGCCGAGCTGCATATTCACGGTGCACCGATCATAGTGAACCGGCTGACTCAGGCTTTACTGGCACGTGGTCTGCGGCGGGCTGAGGCAGGTGAGTTCACCAGGCGTGCATTCCTGAACGGCCGTATGGATCTTGCCGAGGCTGAAGGTCTGGCAGATCTTTTGGCAGCCGAGACCGAGGCGCAGCGCAAACTTGCCATGCGGGCGACTGAGGGGGAGCTTGGGCAGAAAGCTGACGAGCTGCGCTCGGGGTTGATCCGGGCCGGAGCTCTGGTTGAGGCCAGCATAGATTTTGCTGATGAGGATGTTCCCGAGGATGTTCCCGAAGAGGTCTTTGATCTGATCGATAAAGTGCGGTTGGATATTCAGCAGATGCTTGCAACTTATCCTGCCACTGAACGGCTGCGTCAGGGTTATGAGGTAGCGATTATTGGTCCTCCGAATGCTGGTAAATCCACACTGTTGAACCGGATCGGACAGCGCGAAGTAGCCTTGGTTTCCGATATTGCGGGGACAACACGGGATATTCTTGAGCTGCGCACTGACCTGCGTGGCCTGCCGGTGACTTTCCTGGACACGGCTGGTTTGCGTGAAAGCAGTGATCCGGTCGAGGCGATGGGCGTGGCCAGAGCTCTGAAGCGCGCTGAAGAGGCTGATCTGCGTATTCATCTTTCGGTCGATGGCATGCCTGTCGAGGAGGTGAAGGACGGAGATATTGTCATTCGCTCCAAATCCGATCTGGGACAAGGTGAGGGAATGGCGATTTCGGCCATGACCGGGGAAGGGGTCGCAGAGCTTTTGGATATGGTTTATGATCGCCTGCGAGTCAGGGCTGCTGATTCAGGTCTGGTCAGTCATCGTCGCCAAGCAGAAGCTTTGCAGCGAGCACTGCTTGCTTTGGAAGTTAACAAACATATGGCGCCAGAGCTGCTTGCAGAAGGGTTGCGTCAGGCAGCTCAAGCTTTGGCGATGATGGTTGGCAGGGTCGGGGCCGAGGATTATCTGGACGAGATCTTCAGCTCGTTCTGCATCGGAAAGTAGAGTTTCACGTGAAACATTACGACGTAATCGTGATTGGTGGAGGCCATGCCGGCGTCGAGGCCGCCATGGCCGCTGCCCGTATGGGCGTCGAAACGGCTCTGGTGACGATGAACCAGACCGATATCGGCACTATGTCCTGCAATCCTGCAATAGGTGGTCTTGGAAAAGGTCATTTGGTGCGAGAAATTGATGCACTGGACGGGATTATGGGGCGGTTGGCAGATGCAGCTGGAATCCAGTTCCGCCTTCTTAATCGTCGCAAAGGTCCCGCTGTGCAGGGGCCGCGCGCGCAGGCTGATCGCAAACTCTACCGTCAGGCGGCGGGGCAAGCGGTTGCAGCGCAATCGGGATTGTCCGTTCTTCTGGGAGAAGCGGCTGAATTAATTCAAGAAAATAGCCAGGTTGTCGGGCTGCGGCTGGCGGATGGGCGGGAGCTTCTGTCCCGACAGATTATTCTGACGACCGGGACTTTCCTCAATGGGCTGATCCATATCGGAGAGGTTACCAAACAGGCAGGCCGTTGGGGTGACTCTGCCTCTGTCTCACTTGCGGCTTCGCTGAAGCCCTTGGACCTGCCTCTGGGTCGATTGAAAACCGGGACGCCGCCGCGCATTGCCCGCAGAAGTATTGACTGGGATAGTCTTGACCAGCAGCCCGGCGATGACGAGCCGACGATGTTCTCTTACCTGAACTCGGCGCCAATGGTTCAGCAAATCAGTTGCGCAGTCACCCACACCAATACTGAAACCCACCGGGTGATCCGCGAAAACCTCGGTCGTTCGGCGATGTACGGGGGACGAATCGATGGCGTCGGGCCGCGCTATTGTCCCTCGATCGAGGATAAGATTGTCCGCTTTGCTGACAAAGATTCGCATCAGATTTTCCTTGAACCAGAGGGGCTGGACAGCGATCTGGTCTATCCGAACGGCATCTCAACTTCCCTTCCGGAAGAAGTACAGATTGCCTATGTTCGCTCGATTCGCGGCTTGGAGCAGGCCGAAATCGTCCAGCCTGGCTATGCTGTGGAATATGACTACGTAGATCCGCGCGCCCTTACCCCGGCGCTAGAGGCGAAAGTGTTAACGGGCTTGTTCCTTGCCGGACAGATCAACGGCACTACCGGCTATGAGGAAGCGGCCGCCCAGGGGCTGGTTGCTGGCCTAAACGCTGCGCTGAAAGCTCAGGGCAGGGGTCCGCTGCATTTCAGCCGGTCGCAAAGCTATATTGGGGTGATGATCGACGATCTGGTTACCCGCGGGGTAAGCGAACCCTACCGCATGTTCACCTCGCGGGCAGAGTTCCGACTGTCGCTTCGTGCCGATAATGCCGATCAACGGCTTACCTCACTCGGGATCGAAACCGGATGCGTGGGACAAGAACGTCAGGCTGCTTTTGCCGAGAAGCAGAGACGCTATACTCTTGCCCGCCAGCGTGCGGAGGCGATCACCCTCTCTCCTTCGGATCTGCGGCGGGCAGGAATCGAGGTTCGTCAGGATGGCGTGCGCCGCAGTTTGTTCTCTCTCTTGGGGCAGAATGAAATCCCTCAAGATCAAGTACTTGAACTTGATCAAGAGCTTAGTTCGTACGATGCAGCGACCATCAAGCAGCTGGCCGTTGATGCGCTGTATCATCAATATGCGGATCGCCAGAGTCGGGATGCTGAGCTGTTGCGCAAGGAAGAAGCCGTCGCTATCCCGACTGACTTTGATTATGATGCCCTCTCTGGGCTATCGAATGAACTGAAATCAAAGCTCAAACAACATCAGCCAACTAGTCTGGCTGCAGCAGCGACAATTGAAGGGATGACCCCGGCAGCTTTGACACTCATTCTCGCCGTTATACGCACTGGGATGCGCCAAAAAGCATGCTGAGTGTTTCACGTGAAACAGCCGGGCAGTTGGCGGGTTATGCCGCGCTGCTACGGAAGTGGAATCCCGCTATCAATCTGATCGCCCCCTCGACGGTCGATCAGATCGAATCCCGCCATATCGCGGATTGCACCCATCTGGCTGAAGTTTCAGTTGGGGCACAGGGGAAATGGGCGGATTTAGGTAGCGGAGGCGGTTTACCGGCTGTTGTCTTAGCCATTGCCCGCCCCGATCTTAATGTAACGATGGTCGAAAGTGATCAGCGGAAAGCATCCTTTCTTCGTACTGCGATACGTGAGCTGTCGTTGAAAAATGCGCAGGTGATCTCCCAGCGGATCGAAGTCCTGGATCGGCTCGAAGCAGCGCATGTCAGTGCAAGGGCGCTTGCCCCTCTTCCACGCCTCATGTCATATGTGGAACGGCATCTGGAAACTGATGGAACTGCCTGGTTGATGAAGGGTCGTAACTGGCAAGCCGAGGTATCCGAGGCCCGGAAAGACTGGTCATTTGACCTGAAAGCACACCCAAGCGCGACAGATCCTGACGCGGCCATTCTGGAGATCACGGGAATTCGCCATGCTTGATACTCGCATTATTGCCGTTGCAAACCAGAAGGGTGGGGTTGGTAAAACCACCACGGCCATCAACTTGGGTGCGGCGCTGGCCGAGCAGGGGCAGAAGGTTGCAATCATAGACCTTGATCCTCAGGGCAATGCATCCACAGGATTAGGTGTGCCGCTGGAAGAGCGCGAGCTTACCTCTTATGATCTGCTGACCGGGGAGCAGACACTTCAGGACACCCTTCAAGACACCGATATTTCCGACCTGCAAATCGTGCCGTCAAACCGTGATCTGGCCTCAGCGGATCTTGAGCTGTCCAGTCGTGCCGGCCGAACGCAGCTTTTGCGGCGCAAGCTTTCGGGTACGATGGAATTCGACTATATCCTGATCGACTGTCCGCCGGCGCTTGGACTGCTGACGGTTAACGCGATGGTGGCTGCGCATAGTGTGCTGGTACCGCTGCAAGCAGAATTCTACGCGCTTGAAGGGCTGTCGCAGCTTTTGATGACGGTGCGCGAGGTGCGTCAGACCGCCAATCCCGATTTACGGATCGAAGGCGTGCTTTTGACCATGGCCGACAGCCGCAACAACCTGTCCCAGCAGGTTGAGGCTGATGCGCGTAACACCCTGTCTGGCCTTGTCTATCGCACGGTGATTCCGCGTAATGTCCGCTTGTCCGAAGCGCCTTCTCATGCAAAGCCAGTGCTGCATTACGATCCGAATTCCAAAGGAAGCCAGGCCTATCGTGAGCTGGCAAAGGAATTCTTGTCCCGTCAATTAGCGACCGCCTGAGGAGGAATCATGGTAGAGAACAGGGTAGAAAGACGTGGTCTTGGCCGTGGCCTCTCGGCGCTGATGGCCGATGTGGACCTGATTCCGTCCGAGCGTCCGGCACCGCGCCAGATGCTTCCGGTCGAACAGATCACCCCCAACCCCGACCAGCCCCGCCGCAGTTTTGCGCCTGAGGCGCTGCAGGAGCTGGCCGATTCGCTTCGCTACCGCGGCATGCTGCAGCCGCTGATCGTGCGTCCGCATCCGACTGATCGGGGGCTTTACCAGATTGTCGCCGGCGAACGTCGCTGGCGTGCAGCACAGATTGCCCAGCTGCATGAAGTTCCGGTCATCGTTCGTGACCTGAACGATACCGAAGTGCTGGAAGTTGCGATTGTCGAGAACATTCAGCGCGCAGATCTGAACGCGATCGAGGAGGCGAGCTCGTATCGCCAGCTCATGGAGCGTTTCGGCCATACGCAAGAAAAGCTGGCCGAAGCACTGAACAAAAGCCGCAGCCATATCGCCAACTTGCTTCGCCTGTTGAACCTGCCCGATCAGATTCAGGCCTGGCTCAAAGAAGGCAAACTGACTGCCGGTCACGCCCGTGCCCTGATCACTGCGCCGAATGCGGTTGAGCTGGCACGCAGGGTGATTGAAAAGAACCTGTCGGTGCGCGAAACCGAAGAACTGGTTCGCCGGCAAGCCGAGGGTCCGAGGGCCCAGAAGCCCAGGGCGCCCAAGCAGGAAAAGGACGCAGACACCCGCGCCCTTGAGGGTGATCTGAGCGCGCATCTGAAGATGAAAGTGACGATCAGTCACTCGGGAACTGACGGAGGTCAGCTGGTGATTTCCTATCGCGACCTTGATCAGCTTGATCGTCTTTGCCAGATTCTTGCCGGGAACTGATACTATATCTGGTATATTTGGCCTATATTCCCACAAAACCAGCCAGATCAATCAATTACGCATGAAAAACCCCCCGGGGTGAGCTCCCGGGGGTTTTGTCTGGGAAGACGGGTAGTTCCTAGCTGGCAGGGGTTGAACTGACGCCAACCTTGGCCGGGCGGAGCAGACGGTCATGCAGCATGAAACCGTTATCCATAACCTGAATGATATTGCCGGCGATGGTGCCGGGAACCGGCGCCTCAAACATCGCCTCATGTTTCTGCGGGTCGAATTTCTCGCCGATTTCGGGGGTAATGACCTGAATTCCGTGCTTGGCAAAGACGTTGTTCAGTTCGCGCAGGGTCAACTCCACGCCTTCGATCAGTGCGGCTGCCGCGGCGCGTTGCTCTTCGCCGGCGGCCTCAAGGGCGCGGGTCAGTGCGTCATGTACCGGCAAAAGGTCACGCGCAAGTCGCGAGCCGCCGTACTGCTCGGCTTCGCGGCGGTCCTTGTCGGCGCGTTTGCGGGCATTCTCTGCATCGGCAAGCGCGCGGATAAACCGGTCGCGATAGTCGTCCCGTTCGGCGATCAGAGCCTCGACATCGGGCGAGGCCTGTTCATCGGCCAGCGGGTCGATGGTTTCCTCGTCCAGCGGGCTGCCGTTCGCGTTTTCCTTTGTCATATCCTCATCATCCTTTCCGGCCAGAGATCACCCGGCCGACAAGCTGCGCAGTATAGTCCACGATCGGGACGATGCGGCCATAGTTCAGCCGCGTCGGACCGATTACACCGACCGCGCCAACAATCTTCCGGTCGGCATTCATATAGGGCGAAACGACCAGAGAGGAACCGGAAAGTGAAAAAAGCTTGTTTTCCGAGCCGATGAAAATACGCACACCCTCACCCTGCTCGGCCAGTTCCAGAAACTCGGCGATGTCGCGCTTGCGCTCCAGATCGTCGAAAAGCCGGCGGACGCGGTCCAGATCGGCCTGTTCATGGGCCAGCAAATTGGCGCGTCCACGCACGATCAGGCGCGGATCGTTGTTTTCCCCGTCCCACATTGCGAGGCCCGAGGACGCAAGCTCGGCCGCCATGCTGTTCAGCTGACGGCGGCTTGCCTCGATCTCCTGTGCGACACTGCGCCGCAGTTCGGCCAGTGTGCGGCCCTCGGCCACGGTATTGAGGAAATTCGCTGCTTCGCGCATGGCGCTGGCGGTATGGCCGGGCGGGGGGGTAAATATACGATTCTCAACCCGACCATCGGCAAAGACCAGCACGACCAGCGCCCGGTCGGCCGCAAGGCCGATGAACTCAATATGCCGGACAGGGGCCTCTTGCTTGGGCATCAGCACCAGCGAGGCACCCTGCGTCAGCGCCGACAGTGCCGTACTGACCCGGTCAAGCATCGCGCCGGTGTCGCCGCTTTCATCGCCAAGCGTTTCCTCGATCATCTCGCGATCAGTGGACGAGACCGGACCGGCCTCCATCAGCCCGTCGACGAACAGCCGCAGCCCCAGCTGGGTCGGCATGCGTCCGGCCGAGATGTGCGGGTGATCAAGCAGGCCCAGAAGCTCAAGGTCCTGCATCACATTGCGGATTGTTGCTGCGCTGACTTTTTCGGTCATTTCCCGGGTCAGCGTGCGTGAGCCGACGGGCTCACCAGTGGCGAGATAGGCTTCGACCACGCGCCGAAACACTTCGCGCGAGCGGTCGTTCAGATCGGATAGCAGCGGAGTTTCAGGCATTGGCAATCTGGTCAGGTCGTTCACGGGTTGCAGTCGATAGCGTCAGACCTGTATCTGAACAGCAAAACCCCCGAAAGGAATGAAAGATGCGTCCCTCAGGCAGGAATTTAAGTGATATGCGCCCGATTTCAATCGAAACCGGGGTTTTGCGCCACGCTGAGGGCTCGTGCCTGATCTCTTGTGGCGATACGCGCGTGCTTTGCTCGGCCACGATCGAGGATAAGGCGCCGCCCTTTCTTAAGGGTTCGGGACAGGGCTGGGTGACGGCGGAATACGGAATGCTGCCGCGCGCCACGAACAGCCGCAACCGGCGCGAGGCTGCGGCGGGCCGCCAATCGGGCCGCACTCAGGAAATCCAGCGCCTGATCGGACGCGCCCTGCGCGCCGGCGTCGATCGCCGCGCCCTTGGCGAGCGGCAGATCGTCATCGACTGCGACGTGATCCAGGCTGATGGCGGCACGCGCTGCGCCTCGATCACCGGTGGCTGGGTGGCGCTGCGGCTGGCAGTCAACCGACTGCTCAAGGCCGGGATCATCACCTCTGATCCGATCATGGACCATGTCGCTGCGGTGTCCTGCGGGATCTATGCCGGTCAGGCGGTGCTGGATCTGGACTATGCCGAGGACAGCGAGGCAGGCACGGACGGCAATTTCATCATGACCGGCGCGGGCCGCCTGATCGAGGTGCAGATGTCGGCCGAGGGCGCGACTTTTACCCGGTCCGAGATGAACCAGTTGCTTGATCTTGCCGAGGCAGGCGTCGCCGAACTGGTCCGTGCCCAGAACGAGGCGATCTCATGCGCAAGCTGACCGAAAGAAAGCTGCTGCTTGCCACCCATAATCGCGGCAAGCTTGAAGAGATCCGCGCCATGATGGCCCCGCACGGGATCGAGGTCGTCAGCGCCGGAGAGCTGGGTCTGCCCGAACCCGCCGAGACCGAAAACAGCTTTATCGGTAATGCCCGCATCAAAGCGCTGGCCGCGATGCAGGCGACTGGCCTGCCGGTGCTTGCCGATGATAGTGGGATCACGGTTGACGGGCTTGATGGCGCACCCGGCGTCTATACCGCCGATTGGGCCGAGACGCCGAACGGGCGCGATTTCATGCAGGCCATGACACGTACCTGGCGCGAGCTTGATGAACGCGGCGTGCCCGAGCCACGCACCGCCCAATTCCGCGCTACGCTGATCCTACTGTGGCCTGACGGGCATGAAGAGATCTTTGAGGGTGTCGCTCCGGGCCATCTGGTCTGGCCGCCGCGTGGGGAACAGGGCCATGGATACGACCCGATCTTTGTGCCCGAAGGTCATGACGTGACCTATGCCGAAATGCCTGCCGAGCAAAAGAACGCGATCAGCCACCGCGCCCGCGCCTTTCGTCAATTGGAGGCGTTCCTTGCGTAGAATCTCGACCGGTTCCCCCTTTGAGGCCGCACTTGGCTACAGCCGTGCGGTGGTCAGGGGGCCGTGGTGCTTTGTTTCGGGAACCACGGGCTATGATTACACGGCCATGACCATGCCGGAAAGTGCGGCAGATCAGGCGCGTAACGCATTTGCCACCATCTTTGCCACGCTGGCCGAGGCCGGTTTTGCGCCCGCTGATATCGTGCGGGTGCAATACACGATCACCGATCCCCGGATCATTGATGAGATTACCCCGGTTCTGGGCGAAGCGATGAAGGATGCGTTACCTGCCGCGACAATGGTTGTAGCGGGGCTCATCAGACCCGAAATGAAGGTCGAGATCGAAGTGACCGCCTATCGGGAATGACCCAACCCATGCCAGCCCCCGCGCCAGCCTTTGCGCCAGACGGCACCGCGCATCCCGCCGCCACGCTGGCCGAGGACTGGCGGGCCGGGGGCTTTGGCCTTTACGTTCACTGGCCCTTTTGCGCAGCCAAATGCCCTTATTGCGATTTCAACAGCCATGTCGCGGCGGTGATAGACCAGGGCCGCTGGCTTGCCGCCTATCGGCGTGAAATCGCGCGTCTGGGCGATGAGATCCCGGGCCGCGTTCTGAACAGCATCTTTTTCGGCGGTGGCACGCCCAGCCTGATGGCGCCTGAAACCGTCGCCGGTGTGATCGAGGCCGCCCGCGAGGCCTGGCCCTTTGCCAATGACATCGAGATCACGCTTGAGGCCAATCCGACCAGTGTCGAGATGGGCCGTTTTCGCGCCTATGCTGCGGCGGGGGTCAATCGCCTGTCGATGGGTGTGCAGGCGCTGAATGACCAGGATCTGCGCCGTCTGGGCCGAATGCATTCAGCGGCCGAGGCCCGCGCCGCCTTTGATATCGCGCGGGATTGCTTCACGCGGGTCAGCTTTGACCTGATCTATGCCCGTCAGGATCAGGATCGCGCCCATTGGCGGCGCGAGCTGACGCAGGCTCTTGGCATGGCGGTCGATCACCTCTCGGCCTATCAGTTGACGATTGAGCCCGGCACGGCCTTTGGCGCACGTCACGCCAAGGGTGGGCTCAGGGGCCTGCCGGATGATGATCTTTCGGCGGATATGTATCTTGATACGCAAGAGGTCTGCGCTGCTGCCGGGATGCCCGCCTATGAAATCTCGAACCACGCCCGGCCTGGCTCGGAAAGCCGCCATAACCTGATCTATTGGCGGCAGGGCGACTGGGCGGCGGCGGGTCCCGGCGCGCATGGCCGGTTGACCTTGCCCTCGGGCCGCTGGGCGACCGAGGCCCATCGCGCCCCTGCGGCCTGGCTTGAGGCGGTCGAGTCGCGGGGCAACGGTGAAAGCGGGCGCGAGGCTCTTGGTCTTGCCGACCGGGCGCTGGAGTATCTTTTGATGTCGATGCGTCTGTCCGAGGGGATGGAGATGTCGCGCTATCTTGCCCATGGGGCTGAACTGCCGCAGGCGCGGCTGGCGCATCTGACCGAACTGGGGCTGATTTCTGTCGAAGGTGACCGGCTGATGGCGACCGAGGCCGGACGGCCGGTGCTGAACGCGATCCTGCGCGAACTGGCAGGATAAAAATGCGCTATCTTTGGCTTTCCGTGGGCTGGCTCGCCCTGACACTGGGCGTGATCGGGGTGTTCTTGCCGGTCATGCCGACGGTGCCGTTCCTTTTGGTCGCGGTCTGGGCCTTTGCGCGCTCGTCCCCGCGCATCAGCGCCCGGATCATGCGCGATCCGCGCTTCGGGCCCCCGATCCGCGCCTGGCGCAAGCGTGGCGTCATCGGGCGCGCCGCCAAGATCTGGGCGGTTGCTGCCATGTCAGCCGGTGTTTGCTGGTCGCTGTGGCTTGGACTTGATCCCCGGCTTGTCGCCGCCCAGACGCTGATTTGCGCGGTGATCGGCCTCTGGCTTGTCACCCGGCCCGAGGTATGAGGTGCGGCCCCGTCCGGCTACGCAGCCGGACTGCCAGCGAATACAACCTTTTGCCCACTTGTTCCCAAGCGGGTGCCGCGCGAACCTCGACCCATCAGCTTTGAGGGGGAGAACGGGACTATGGTGGATACTTCGGGGGTGAAGATACATCCCGCCGTGGATAACGGCATCAAACCGGCCAGACCCGGCTTCTCGGGTGGGGAGTTGCATTGCAAGTGCAGCACCGATCCGGTCCGGGTCGCGATTCGCGCGCAAACCGCGCATAACCACGTCTGCGGCTGCACCAAATGCTGGAAGCCCGAGGGCGCGATCTTTTCACAGGTCGCGGTCGTCAGCCGCGACGCGCTTGAGGTGGTGCAAGGCGCCGACAAGCTTGAGATCGTGAATGCCGAGGCGCCGATCCAGCGTCATCGCTGCAAAGGGTGCGGTGCGCATATGTATGGCCGGATCGAAAACAAGGACCATCCCTTCTATGGGCTGGACTTTGTCCATACCGAACTGTCGGATGAGGACGGCTGGTCGCAACCCGAGTTTGCGGCCTTTGTCAGCTCGGTCATTGAATCGGGCGTCGATCCCAGCCGCATGGACGCGATCCGCGCCCGACTGCGTGAACTGGGGCTGGAACCCTATGACGCGCTGTCGCCGCCGCTGATGGATGCGATTGCCACCCATATCGCCAAGCGCTCGGGCGTTCTTGCCGCCTGAGTGTCCGACGGTCGTGACAGATGGCGGGGGTCGGTTTACCGGCCCCCGAATCCATGAGAAAACAGCAGGCCCAGGGCCGACACTTAAGGAGAATGTGATATGAGAACCCGTGCCGCCGTCGCGCTGGAAGCCGGCAAGCCGCTGGAAGTCATGGAAGTCAATCTCGAGGGCCCCAAGGCGGGCGAAGTGATGATCGAGATCAAGGCGACCGGCATTTGCCACACCGACGAATTCACCCTTTCGGGCGCTGATCCCGAAGGGATCTTTCCCTCGATCCTTGGTCACGAAGGTGCGGGCGTCGTGGTCGAGGTCGGTCCCGGCGTCACCTCGGTCAAGCCGGGGGATCACGTCATCCCGCTTTACACCCCTGAATGCCGCCAATGTCCGTCCTGCCTGTCGCGCAAGACGAACCTCTGCACCGCGATCCGCGCCACGCAGGGTCAGGGGCTCATGCCCGACGGCACCAGCCGTTTCAGCATGCTCGACGGTACGCCGATCTATCACTACATGGGCTGCTCGACCTTCTCGAACTACACCGTGCTGCCCGAAATCGCGGTGGCCAAGGTGCGCGAGGATGCGCCTTTCGACAAGATCTGCTACATCGGCTGCGGCGTCACCACTGGCATCGGTGCGGTGATCAACACCGCCAAGGTCGAAATCGGTGCCAAGGCGGTTGTCTTTGGTCTTGGCGGCATCGGCCTGAACGTGATTCAGGGGCTGCGCCTTGCCGGGGCTGACATGATTATCGGTGTCGATCTGAACGACGACAAAAAACCGATGGCCGAGCGTTTCGGGATGACCCATTTCATCAACCCGAAGAACTGCGAAAACGTGGTGCAGGAAATCGTCAACGTCACCAAGACGCCCTTCGACCAGATCGGCGGCGCGGATTACAGCTTTGACTGCACCGGGAACGTCAAGGTGATGCGCGACGCGCTGGAATGCACCCATCGCGGCTGGGGTGTCTCGGTCGTTATCGGCGTGGCGCCGGCGGGGGCCGAAATCAGCACCCGTCCGTTCCAGCTTGTCACCGGCCGGGTGTGGAAGGGCACGGCCTTTGGCGGCGCCCGCGGCCGCACCGATGTGCCGCAGATCGTCGACTGGTACATGGAAGGCAAGATCGAGATCGACCCGATGATCACCCACACCCTGACGCTGGATGAGATCAACAAAGGCTTTGATCTGATGCACCGGGGCGAGTCTATCCGCTCGGTCGTCCTTTACTGATCGTAAAGGCCTGCTTAGGTAAAAGGACGGCGGGGGCGGGAAACCGGTCCCGCCGTCAACATGAAAGGACCGATCATGGTAAAGCACTTCCGCCTGGACGACGATGACGACAACGAGGACGAGCGCCGCCAGGAGGGCCAGAAGGACGAAGGGCTTGGCCTTCCCGAAGGCGACCGGCTCGGCAAGCTCTATTTCAAGTCCCGTACGGTAATCGTTGCCGGTCAGATCACCGACAAGCTGGCGCAACGCACCGTGGCGCATCTGCTGGCCCTGGCCGAGGACAGCGACGCCCCGATCAACATGCTGATCAGCTCGCCCGGCGGTCATGTCGAATCCGGCGACATGATCCATGACGTGATCAAGTTCATCCGTCCGACCGTGCGCACTATCGGCTCGGGCTGGGTGGTCTCGGCCGGGGCGCTGATCTTTGTCGGTGCCGAGCGGGAAAACCGTTACTGCCTGCCCAACACCCGTTTCCTTCTGCATCAGCCCTCGGGTGGGATCGGCGGAACTTCCAGCGACATCATGATTCAGGCCGAACAGATGCGCCTGATGCTCGATCGGCTGAACCGGATCTTTGCTGATGCCACCGGCCAGACGGTCGAGCGGATCGAAAAAGACACCCAGCGTGATTTCTGGCTGAACACGCAAGAGGCGCTGGATTACGGTCTGCTGGGCAAGGTTATCCGCTCGGTGGATGAGCTGAAATGAAGGGAACGCATTGATGCGGGGCGGGGCTGATATCCTGATCCGTCCCGCAACGCCTGCGGATCATGAGGCGATCTGGACGATCCTTGAGCCTGTCTATCGTGCAGGCGAAACCTATTGCATCCCGACTGACATCACGCGGGAAGAGGCGCTGGCCGACTGGTTCGCCGCGCCCTTTACCGCTTTTGTCGCTGAACTGGACGGCAAGGTGCTGGGCGCCAGTCACGTCGGCCGCAACCGGCCCGGTCCTGCATCGCATGTGGCAAATGCAAGCTTTGCCACCCACCCCGAGGCGCGCGGTCGTGGTATCGCCAGCCGGCTGGTTACCCATGCCAAGGACTGGGCGCGCACGCAGGGTTTCCGGGCGATGCAGTTCAATTTCGTGGTGTCGACCAATTCCGATGCCGTTCATTCGTGGCAGAAAGCAGGTTTCGCCATTGTCGGCCGCCTGCCCGGCGCGTTTCTTCATCCCCGACATGGCTATGTCGACGCGCTGGTCATGTTCCACGACCTGACAGAAGGGAAGAACTCATGACGCTGGCCTATGAAACCCTCTCGGAGAACCGCAGCTTTGGCGGCATTCAGGGCGTCTATCGCCACCAGTCGCAGGCGACCGGTACGGCCATGACCTTTGCGGTCTATCTGCCGCCAGAGGCCAGGAATCGTAAGGTGCCGGTGCTTTGGTACCTCTCGGGCCTGACCTGCACGCATGAAAACGCCATGACCAAGGCCGGCGCACAGGAATGGGCGGCCGAGGCTGGAATCGCGCTGATCTTTCCCGACACCTCTCCGCGTGGCGAAGGGGTGGCTGATGATCCGGCTTATGATCTGGGGCAGGGCGCGGGTTTCTATGTCGATGCGACCGAGGCGCCCTGGGCACCGCATTTCCGCATGTGGCACTATGTTACCCATGAACTGCCCGAACTGGTCTTTAACAACTTCGCGCTTGATCGTGATGCGCAGGGCATTACCGGCCATTCGATGGGCGGGCATGGGGCGCTGACCATCGCGATGACATTCCCCGAGCGTTACAAGTCCGTTTCGGCCTTTGCCCCGATCGCCAACCCCAGCGAATCTGACTGGGGCCGCAAGCAGCTGACCGCCTATCTGGGGGCGGACAAGGCGGCATGGCGGGGCCATGACTCGACGTTGTTGATGCGCGAGCGCGGCTATCCGGGCGAAATCCTGATCGATCAGGGCACGGACGACCAGTTCCTTGACCTGCTCAAGCCCGAGGCGCTGGCCCATGCGATGACCGGGCGTCGTCAGCCCGGCTGCTTCCGCATGCAGCAGGGGTATGACCACAGCTATTTCTTTGTGCAGACCTTCATGGCCGACCACATCCAGTGGCACGCTGAACGGCTGGGCTGAGGTCCGGGCGATTTCGACAGTATGGGGCAGGGCGTTTGCCCCATACCTATTACCTAATTTCCCTAATACTTTGGTCCAAACAGCCAGCCGCTCGCGTTGACGTGAAGCCAGCTGGGCCTGAACCTTGGCCTACAGAAGGTGCCCGCGCGGGAGGAGACGCGCAGTCACCGTCATGGCGGAGGAAAATTCATGAAAAAGCTGATGAACAGTGCCTGTCTTGCGCTGCTCTTGTCCGGCGTCCCGGCGCTGGCCAATGACAGTGTGCTGGCCGAGATTGCCAAGCCCGAGCAATGGGCGATCCAGACGGGCGACTACGCGAACACGCGTTATTCGACGCTGGACAAAATCAACAAGGATAACGTCAAGGACCTGCGGGTAGCGTGGACCTTCTCGACCGGGGTGCTGCGCGGGCACGAAGGCTCGCCGCTGGTGATCGGCGACATCATGTATGTCCACACGCCGTTTCCGAACAACGTCTATGCACTGGATCTGAACGACAACGGCAAGATCCTGTGGCGCTATCAGCCGCAACAGGATCCGAACGTCATCGCGGTGATGTGCTGCGACACCGTGAACCGCGGCGTGGCCTATGCCGATGGCCTGATTCTGCTGCATCAGGCTGACACGACCCTGGTTGCTCTTGATGCCAAGACTGGCGAGGTGAAATGGTCGGTCAAGACCGGCGATCCCGCCATTGGTGAGACGAACACCGCGACCGTGATGCCGGTCAAGGACAAGGTCATCGTCGGTGTCTCGGGCGGCGAATACGGCGTGCGCGGCCGGGTGACGGCCTACAGCCTTGCTGACGGCAAAGAGGTGTGGAAGGCTTGGTCGACCGGCCCGGACGAAGAACTCCTCGTCGACCCGGAAAAGACCACCCATCTGGGCAAACCGGTCGGCAAGGACAGCTCGCTGAGCAGCTGGGAAGGCGATCAGTGGAAGATCGGCGGCGGCACCACCTGGGGCTGGTATTCCTATGACCCCGAGCTGAACCTGATCTACTATGGCACCGGCAACCCCTCGACCTGGAACCCGGCTCAGCGTCCGGGCGACAACAAGTGGTCGATGACCATCATGGCGCGTGATGCCGATACCGGCGTGGCCAGGTGGTTCTATCAGATGACGCCCCATGACGAATGGGACTATGACGGCGTCAACGAGATGATCCTGACCAACCAGACCATCGACGGTCAGGAACGCAAGCTGCTGACCCACTTTGACCGCAACGGTCTCGCCTACACGCTGGATCGCGAATCGGGCGAACTGCTGGTGGCCGAAAAATACGATCCGGCGGTGAACTGGACCACCGGCGTCGATATGGACCCGAATTCGGAAACCTATGGCCGCCCGGCCGTGGTCGCCGAATACTCGACCGACCAGAACGGCGAAGACACCAACACCACCGGCGTCTGCCCGGCGGCGCTTGGCACGAAAGATCAGCAGCCGGCGGCCTTCTCGCCCAAGACGAACCTGTTCTACGTCCCGACGAACCACGTCTGCATGGACTATGAGCCGTTCCGCGTCGCCTATAGCGCCGGTCAGCCCTATGTCGGCGCGACGCTGTCGATGTACCCTGCTCCGAACAGCCATGGCGGCATGGGCAACTTTATCGCCTGGGACAACGTCAAGGGCGAGATCAAATGGTCGATCCCGGAACAGTTCTCGGTCTGGTCGGGCGCTCTGGCGACGGCCGGCAACGTGGTCTTCTATGGCACGCTTGAGGGCTATCTGAAGGCGGTCGATGCCGAAACGGGCGATGAGCTTTACAAGTTCAAGACCCCCTCGGGCGTGATCGGTAACATCATGACCTATGAGCATGGCGGCAAACAGTACATCGGCGTCCTGTCGGGCGTCGGCGGTTGGGCCGGGATCGGCCTTGCGGCGGGCCTGACCAACCCCAACGACGGTCTTGGCGCCGTCGGCGGCTATGCCTCGCTGTCACAATACACCGAACTGGGCGGTCAGCTGACCGTGTTCGAGCTGCCGGGTTAATACTTTGGTGCAGAAAACCGAAAAGTGAGCTCGAAACATATCGCCCCAGGGGTAACCTTGGGGCGAAGCCATCATCTTCGGGTGACAGCCCCAGGGAGGAAATTCATGACCAGCAAGACGACCGCCAGCCTGATGGCGATTTGTGTCGCATGCGCGGCCGGCGCCATCACCGGAACGGCCCTTGCGCAGACAGACCAGACACCACCGGCTCAGACCGGGGCAGGAGCAGCCGCCGCCGTGTCGGGCGATGCGCAGCAGCCTGCTGCGGACCCCACAGCCGGGGCAGCAGCCCCCGCGGCACCCCAGGAGGAGGACCTGGAGGTTGTCGAACAGGGTGGCAAGCTTGTCCTGCCGAACGGCCAGGACATCACCCCCGACCATATGGAAAACGGTCGTTGGTACACGACCGAAGGCATCCCGACCTTCAAGATCGCCGAGGACGGGACGATCGATTACGCTGCATTCTCGGGTTATCGCCGTTATTCGGCGGAATGCCATGTCTGCCACGGCCCGGACGGCGAGGGTTCGACCTATGCTCCGGCGCTGAAGAACTCGGTCCTGAAGCTGGATTATTACGAGTTTCAGGAAATCGTCGCCTCGGGCAAGCAGGAGGTCAACACGGCGGCAAATCTCGTCATGCCGGCCTTTGGCACCAACCGCAACGTGTGGTGCTATATCGACGATATCTACGTCTATCTGCTGGCGCGGGGCGCAGGCGATCTGCCGCGCGGACGTCCGGCAAAGAAAGAGAGCAAGTCCGATGAATTCGCGGCGCAGGAAGATTCCTGCATGAGCGGATGAGACGCGCTCTTTCACTTATCGCACTGCTGACCTGCGCCGTGGCTCCGGCCATGGCGCAGGTTGCCGATCTGCGCTCCAAGACCGAATTCCGGGTCTGTGCTGATCCGGCTGCCGTGCCGATGTCGTCGCGCGACGAGACCGGGTTTGAAAACCGCATCGCCCGGCTTTTCGGGGAAAAGCTGGGCTTGCCCGTGGTCTATACCTGGTTTCCGCAAGGGCCGGGCTTTATCCGCAAGACCCTCAGGGCCGGGATCTGCGATGTCGTCATCGGCTATGCCCAGGGTGATGAGCTGGTGCAAAACACCAACCATTATTACACCTCGGCCTATGGTATCGTGACGCGCAAGGATAGCCCGCTTGCCCCTGTCGATATGCTTGAGGACCCGGCGCTGAAGGATCATCCGATCGGCGTGGTGGCGGGGACGCCTCCGGCCACCAACCTCGCGCGGGCGGGGCTGGCCAAGGATATGCGCGGCTGGGATTTGTTTGTGGACAGGCGGGTCGAAGACCCGGTCGGCGATATGCTTGCTCAGGTCAAATCGGGCGAGCTTGCCGCCGCCGTGATCTGGGGACCGCTGGCGGGACCGTTGGTCAAGCAGGACCCTGATCTGCAATTCACTCCGCTGCTTAAGGAAACGACCGGGCCGCGTATGTTCTATCGTATCACCATGGGTGTGCGGCCGGGCGAGGATGTCTGGAAGCGGCAGCTGAACAGCCTGATCCGCCGCCATCAGGATGAAATCGACGCGATCCTGCGTGATGCCGGTGTGCCGCTGCTTGACGATTACGGCAAGGCGCTGAGGGAATGAGACGGCTGGGGGTGGTGCTGGCGGTGGTTCTGGCCGGCGCTGCCCCGGCCCATCTTCGGGCCGAGGTGACCGGGCCGCAGGGTTTCCACGGAGAGCCCTACCGTTCGGAAACCCCAGCGACATTGGCCGGTGCACGGGTGATCGACGCGGCAGAGGCAATGCGTCTGCACGGCCAGGGCGTGCCCTTTATCGACGTGCTGCCCCGTACCGCGCGGCCCGAGGGTCTGCCTGAAGGTACGTTGTGGAATGAGCCGCCGCACCTGTCTATCCCCGGCGCGATCTGGCTTTACAACACCGGCTATGACCGGCTTGCCCCAGCCGAAGAGGCGCGGCTGGCGCAGGGGCTGGAACGTCTGTCAGGCGGTGACAAGGCGGCGCCTCTGGTCATGTTCTGCAAGCGAGACTGCTGGATGAGCTGGAATGCCGCCAAACGCGCCGTGGCGCTGGGCTATCAGGGCATCATCTGGTTTCCCGACGGAATCGAAGGCTGGCAAGAACAGGGTGGCGAGCTGGTACCCGCCACCCCGGTGGATTTCTAGCGCCCGTTTTCAGGCGGGCAGGGCAGATTACTCTGCCTTGCCAAATTTCTCGGACAGCGCATCAAGCCCGGCCTGATAGACGCCGGTCACCGCCGTGGTCGCGGCGTCGTCGTTCAGTTCGGGCGGGGGCTCGTTATTGGGATAGCCGCGATAGAAGCCACCCTTCCAATGAACCAGCGCCTTGCCGTCCTCATCCTTGACACAAAGGGTCGAGGCATAATTTGTCACCGGCAGGACGGTCAGCTCGACCGCCTCGATGCGATAGGCATAGCAGCGCTTTTCGGGCTGCAGCTTCGACAGCACCTCGGTAATCGTCGGATCACCCCCGTCGGCTTTCAGATGCAGCACGCGGGTCGATTTCTCGGGCTGGTCGGCCGAACCGTCGCCGGTCAGCTCAAGGCTTGCAACAGCCGGGTGCCAGCTCATATCGTCGAACTTGCCGATCACGGCCCAGACTTCGTCCGGGGTAGCGTCCAGCTTTTGCTGCAGCTCCACCTTCAGGCGGGGTGGGCCATGCGCCTCGGCCGCCGGAGCCAGCGCCATCGCCGCGCCCATGGTCAGGATCAGCAGTCGGATCATCCTTGTTCCTCCCGAAAGATGATGTTTTTCAACAGATAGCGATAGCCACGGCGAAAGCTTTCGTCGTTATTGCCGCGAATATCGACCGTACCGGCGCGCACGATCTCTCCGCTGGCGGCTTCGCGGATATAAAGGTTCAACGACAGGATCAGGTTCGAAACCTTTTGCACCTCGCCCGATATGGCATAGGTTGCGCCCATCTCGCGCGCGATGCGGCTGTCGCTGCCGTTCGATTGCGAGGGGTTCCTGATCTGCGCGACCTGATCGGCGGGTGGCTCGATCAGGGTAAAGCCACGGGCCTGCAGGTCCTCGGCGATAACGTCCTCGGCCATTTCGATTCGCAAGGTTTCATCCTCGCGCACGCCGTTGATGGCCCCCTCGGTCGAGGTGTCGATAAAGTACAGCCCGAACCAGACCGCGCTATCCGGCGCGGGCCCGGCACCATGAAGCGGCTCTGCCGCCCCGATGCCCGCAAGGGTCAGGGTCACGGCGCAGGCGATCAGGATGTGCCGCAGGAATGCCATGGCGGGAATCATGCGTCGCCGCAGCCTGCCCGTCCATAAGACGAAAGTCCGTGCGACTTAAGTTTCAGGAGAATCTGCCCGATCAGACAAGGGGAGTTTGCCGGGTTGGCGCGGGCGGATTGGCCCGGCATGATGCAGGCGGGAGGAGCGCCATGAAAGGCAGAATCATCATACTTTTGGCTGGATTGTCCATAGCAAACCAGGCCTTTGCACAAAATTCCGCGGATGGGGCGCAGCCTCAGACCGTGCGGGCGGCGGTGCTGCGGGTCGATGCGCCGCATTTGCCGCCGATTTCGCGGCTGGACGCGGCGCCCGAGGATCTGGGTTTTGCCGGTGCGCGGCTGGCGATCGAGGATAACGACACCACCGGCCGCTTCATGGGACAGGATTTCGAGGCGGTCGAGGTCACGGCCACGCCTGAAACCGCCGCAGCGGAAATGGATAAGCTGCTGGCCGAGGGGTTCCCCTTTATCGTCACGCTGGCGGATGATGCCGAGACACTGGCGCTGGCCGATCAGGTGGGCGACAGGGCGCTGGTGCTGAACGCGCGGGCGCGGGGCGACAACCTGCGGGGCGCGGATTGCCGCATCAACGTGATCCATACCGCACCAAGCTACGCGATGCTTGCCGATGCGCTGGCACAATTCCTGATGTGGAAGAAGTGGTCGAACTGGTTCCTGATCGCCGGCAGTCACCCCGAGGATGTCGCACTGGCCGACGCCTATCGTCGCGCAGCGGTCAAGTTTGGCGCCAAGATCGTCGAGGAACGGACCTATGAGGATACCGGCGGGAGCCGCCGCAGCGACAGCGGCCATGTTCAGGTCCAGCAGCAGATGCCGGTCTTTACCCAGCGCGCGGCGTCGCATGACGTTGTGATCGCAGCCGACGAAAACGGCGTCTTTGCCGACTGGCTGCCCTATGCGACCTGGGACCCGCGGCCGGTTACCGGCTCGTCCGGACTGGTGCCCCGGTCCTGGGCGCCCTCGCTTGAGGCATGGGGGGCGACGCAGTTCCAGAACCGCTTTGAAAAGCTGGCAGGCCGCCCGATCCGCGAAGAGGACTACCAGACCTGGGTCGCGTTGCGCATGATCGGCGAGGCGGCGACCCGCACGCAAAGCACCGATCCTGCCAAGCTCAAAGAATTCATGCTCTCGGATAACTTTGAGGTCGCGGGCTTCAAGGGGCAGAAACTGACCATGCGCGACTGGGACCATCAGCTGCGCCAGCCGATCCTTTTGACAACCGGCTCTGTAACCGCATCGGTCAGCCCGCAGGATCAATACCTGCACCAGACATCCGCACTGGATACGCTGGGCTTTGACCGGCCCGAAACCGAATGCAAGTTCTGAGGTGTAAGATGAAAGCTGCAACCGCCATCCTGACCTCGGCTCTGTGCCTTGGTTTTGCCCTGCCGGCCGCCGCCAACCGGGTCTTTGTCAGCAATGAAAAAGGCAATGACGTCACCGTTCTGGACAGCGAGACGCTGGAGGTGATCGGCACCTACCCCGTGGGCGCCCGCCCGCGCGGCATCACCATCAGCCCCGATGGCAAGGAACTGTATGTCTGCGCCTCGGACGATGACCTTGTGCGGGTCTTTAACCCCGAGACCATGGAGGAAACGCATACGCTGCCTTCGGGTCCGGACCCTGAACTGTTCGTGCTGCATCCCTCGGGCAACCCGCTTTACATCGCCAATGAGGACGACAACCTTGTGACCGTGGTCGATACCCGGACCCATAAGGTTCTGGCCGAGATCCCGGTCGGGGTCGAACCCGAGGGGATGGGCGTCAGCCCTGATGGCAAGGTGGTGATCAACACCTCTGAAACCACCAATATGGCGCATTTCATCAATAGCGAGACGTTTGAGATCTTTGCCAATGTGCTGGTCGATTCTCGTCCGCGCTTTGCCCAGTTCAACGATGCCGGGAACAAGCTATACGTCAGCTCGGAAATTGGCGGCACGGTCAGCGTGATCGACCCCGAAACGCAGCAGATCACCAAGAAGATCAGCTTTGAAATCCCGGGCGTTCTGCCCGAGGCGATCCAGCCCGTCGGCGTGCGCGTGACCAAAGACGGCAAAAAGGTCTTTGTCGCCCTGGGTCCTGCCAACCGCGTCGCGGTCATCAATGGCGAGACGGATGAGGTCGAGGATTATCTGCTTGTCGGTCAGCGCGTCTGGCAGATGGCCTTTACCCCCGACGAAAAATACCTGTTCACCACAAATGGCAATTCCAACGATGTCTCGGTGATCGACGTGGCCGCAAACAAGGTCATCAAATCCGTGCCTGTGGGCCAGCAGCCCTGGGGTGTCGTCGTCGCACCGAACTGATCCAAAAAACGAGGGAGGAGAATCACATGACCCGTTTCCTGACCATCCTGCTGATCATGGCTGGCCTTGCCGCGCCCGCAGTCGCCCAGGAAGAGACGCCGAAACCCGACGATGCTGCCGCCGCCGAGGCCGCCGCGCCCGAAGCCGATGGCGACGAGGATGACGACGACGATGAGGAAGAGGCCGCCGCCGAAGAGGGCGTGCACGAGGCCGGCTCGAAATTCGACTTTGGTTTCTCGGGGATCATGGCGCGTGATAACCGCACTGATCTTGCCCCGCTGACGCTGGGCGCGGGCAAGCCGGTCGCCACCGCGGAATACAAGCTGAAATCGGGCGGCTTCTACCGCATCGCCATCAATGCCGATGGCAGTCAGGAACTGGCGCTGTCGGGCGGAGATTTCTTCCGCGCCATCTGGATCAATGAGGTCGTGATCAACGATATCGAAATTCGGCCGATGGGCGTGCATTCGCTGGAATTCGACGATGCCGGTACTGCGACGATCAGCTTTATCGCCATCGTGCCGGGCCTCTACACTTTGTCGGTCCCCGGCTCGCATGGTGAAACGCAGCAGGCTGTGTTCAACATCCAGTGACGAGGGGTGCGGGGCCTTTGGGCTCCGCCTCTGTCAGATGCAGCAACAGGACGCGCTTTCGATTCAGAACGTCAGCCACAGCTTTGGCAGCTTTCAGGCGCTGAAGGATGTGTCTCTGACCGTGCCGCGCGGTGGGTTCACCGCGCTTTTGGGCGTAAACGGTGCCGGCAAGACGACGCTGTTTTCGCTGATCACCCGGCTTTACGACAACCGCTCGGGCCGGATCGAGGTCGCGGGCCATGACCTGCGCCGCCAGTCGGGCGCGGCGCTGGCGCGGCTGGGGGTGGTGTTCCAGTCCCGCGCGCTGGATCCCGACCTGACCGTGGTGCAGAATATGGAATATCACGCCGCGCTGCATGGCATTTCCCGGCGCGAGGCGCGGCCGCGCATCGCTGAGGTCCTGGCTCAGGTCGATCTGGCCGACCGGCTGAACGCGCGGGTTTCGTCCCTGTCGGGCGGTCAAAGCCGCCGGGCCGAGATCGCCCGTGCCCTGATCCACCGCCCCGAACTTTTGCTGCTTGACGAGCCGACGGTCGGCCTTGATGTCAGGTCGCGGGCCGAGGTGGTGGCCCTGACCCGCGCTTTGGTGCAGGGTGGGGTTTCGGCGCTTTGGGCCACGCATATCCTTGACGAGATCCGCCCCGGGGACGGGCTGATCATCCTGCACAAAGGCGAGGTCCTGGCCCATGGCAATGCGGGCGAGATCGGCGATGGGGACCTGACCCGGACCTTTCTGCGCCTGACGGGGGAACAGGTATGAGCCGCCGCCTGACACCCCGCATGTGGCTGATCGCCTTTCTGGGTATTGCCCGGCGCGAGACGCTGCGTTTCATCAATCAGCGTGGCCGCTTTCTGGCGGCGCTGGTCCGTCCGCTGGTCTGGCTGTTTATCTTTGCCGCTGGTTTCCGCGCCGTCCTGGGGCTGTCGATCACGCCGCCTTATCAGACCTATGTTCTGTACGAGGTCTATGTGACGCCCGGTCTTTGCGCGATGATCCAGCTTTTCAACGGGATGCAAAGTTCGCTGTCGATGGTGCATGACCGTGAAACGGGGGCGATGCGCACGCTGCTGGTCAGCCCGTTTCCGCGCTGGTTTCTTTTGGCAAGCAAGCTGGTCGCGGGGGTGATCGTTTCGATCATCCAGGTCTATACCTTCCTTGGCATCGCCTGGCTCTGGGGGATCGAGGCGCCGCCTGTCGGCTATCTGACCGTGCTGCCTGCGCTGTTTCTGTCGGGGCTGATGCTTGGGGCGATGGGACTTTTCCTGTCCTCGACCATCCGGCAGCTGGAAAACTTTGCCGGGGTGATGAATTTCGTCATTTTCCCGATCTTTTTTGCCTCAAGCGCGCTCTATCCGCTGTGGAGAATGAACGAAAGCTCACCCCTCTTGCACGACATCTGCGCGGTGAACCCCTTCACCCATGCGGTTGAGCTGATCCGTTTTGCCCTTTACGCGCGTCTGGATCTTTTGTCCTTGTTGGTGGTGTCGGGCTGTCTGGTCCTGTTCTTTGCAGGGGCCGTGATCATGTATGATCCGGGTAAGGGGCTATGGGCGCGGCGAAAGGGGGGAGCATGAAATATCTGGTTCTGGCACTATGTCTTGTCGCAGGCGCGGCGCAGGCGGAAACAGGCGCGGACCCGGACTGGCCTTGTGTCCAGCGCAAGCAGCCGCATCTGTCGCTGGGACAGATGTGGAGCGGGCCCGAGCCGGACGAGACCGTCCGTGAACTGGCGCGCACGCCTGAAATCGCGGCGCTGGCCGACCGGCTTGAGCAGCGGCGCCTGCCTTTGGAAAAGGCCGAGGCCGAGGTTGCGGAATTTGCCAAGACCGCTGACAACAAGCAGCTGACAGCGCTGATGGTGGCGATTTTCGACCGGATCGACCCGCATCGTGCGGCGCTGATCGCGGGCATTGCCCGTTATGGCAACAAGCAGGTAGACTTGGCCAAGCGGATCGGGGATCACCGCCAGAAGATGGAAGAGATGCAAAAGGCCGAAAAACCGGACTTCGATGCCCTTGACGCTGAGGAAGAGCAGCTCGACTGGGACACGCGCATCTTTCAGGATCGCCAGCAGGCGCTGACCTATGTCTGTGAAACTCCGGTCATTCTTGAACAGCGGGTCTTTGCGCTGGCCCGCGCCATCGCAGCAGGGTTGAAATGAAGCACACCCCCGCCGTCATTCTTGCCGGAGGTCTGTCCAGACGCATGGGCGGGGGGAACAAGGCGCTGCGGATGCTGGAGGGCGAGACGTTGCTTGCCCGGGTGATCGCCCGGCTTTTGCCGCAATGCGGCCAGATTGCCATCAACGCCAATGGCGATCCCGAAGGCTTTGCCGAATACGGCCTGCCGGTGATCGCAGACGGGATTGCCGGTTTCGCCGGGCCTTTGGCCGGTATTCTGGCCGGGATGGAATGGGCAGCCGGTGAGGGGGCGGACAGCGTCGTCAGCGTCAGTGTCGATACGCCCTTTCTGCCCGGCGATCTGGTGCACAGGCTGCGCGAGGCGCGGGGACGCTCGGGTGTCGCCATTGCAGCAAGCCCGGATGAAACCGGGCAATTGCACGACCATCCGACCTGCGCGCTATGGCCGGTCACGTTGCAACGGGAATTGCGGGCCGCGCTGGAATCGGGCCTGCATCGCGTCGGTCAGTTCGCCGCCGCCCATGACCCGGGGCGCGCGGTGTTCGACAGCCATCCCGTCGATCCGTTCATGAACCTTAACACGCCCGAGGATCTGGCCCGCGCAGCCGGATTCGTCAGGGCCGCGCCGCTTTAGAAAACATTGCTCTGACTCGGCCCTTTGGGCAGCGGTGACCGGCGAATCCGCCATCCTTATCTCTGCGCGTGGTTGCGGACGATAAAAGCTTTCTCCCTGACCCGGGGTTTTTGGAATGGCTGCGGCCGTTCTGGTCAGGGATATTAGACGACAAATCAGATCGTCATTAGGAGAGACCCATGACCCTCTGCATCGCCGGTTATCCCGGCCGTTCAGACGGCCTGCCGCAAGCCATGCTGGCGGTCGCTCTGATGGCAGATGAGGCCGCAATCTGCGCCATTGCCGTACCGCGATGTATGCGGCGGCACATGTTCGCCGCGACTGCCTGACCCTCACACCAGATCTCATCCCCTGATCCAGGCTGACCCGCCCTCTCGCGGGACCAGCCGAGTATTGCCAAAAGGAAAGCACAGATGACCCGCAAGATCCGCCTTGGTGCCTTTCTTCCCGGTGGCGGCCAG
The DNA here is from genome assembly GCF_000185925.1 of Paracoccus sp. TRP. Taxonomy (NCBI): domain Bacteria; kingdom Pseudomonadati; phylum Pseudomonadota; class Alphaproteobacteria; order Rhodobacterales; family Paracoccaceae; genus Paracoccus; species Paracoccus sp. TRP. The sequence continues at coordinate 211,138 of NZ_AEPN01000001.1, forward strand.
CATATTGCCGCCTGGCGCCACCCCGACCAGCCCGCCGACGGGGCGACCAGTTTTGATTTCCATCTCAAGCTTGCTCAAGAGGCCGAGCGCGGCCTTTTTGACGCCTATTTCCTTGCCGACGGGCTTGCCATCGCCTTTGGCGGCAGTATCGAGGGCGGCAATGCCAAGGTCGCGGGCTTTGAGCCGGTGACCCTGTTTTCGGCGCTTGCGCCGCTGACGCGGAACCTTGGCTTTATCGCCACCGCTTCGACCACCTACGAAGAACCCTATAACCTTGCGCGCAAATTCGCCTCGCTTGATCTGATATCGGGCGGGCGTACGGGCTGGAACGTGGTGACAACAGCCACGGAAAGCGCGGCGCATAACTTTAGCCTTGACCACCAGCACCCACATGCATGGCGTTATCGCCGGGCGGCGGAATTCGTCGATGTGGTCAAGAAACTTTGGGACAGTTTCGAGGACGACGCCTTTATCCGCGACAAGGAAACCGGGGTGTTCTTTGACGTCGATAAGGTGCATTTCACTGATCATCAGGGCGAACATTTCAAGGTCAGGGGGCCGCTGAACGTTTCGCGCTCGGCGCAGGGGCATCCGGTCATCGTCCAGGCCGGCCAGTCCGAGGACGGCCGCGGCCTTGCCGCCGCCACCGCCGAGGTGATCTTTACCGCCCATCAGCGTCTTGATACCGCGCAGGAATTCTATCGCGATATCAAGGCCCGGGCGCGTGGGCTGGGACGTAACCCCGATCACATCCTGATCATGCCGGGCGTCTCGCCCTTTGTCGGCCGGACCGAGGCCGAAGCGCGCGAAAAGTATGAGCGCCTTACCAGCCTGATCCTGGAAGAGGACGGAATCGCGCTGATCAAGGGGCTGACAGGCGGTACGCTGGATCTGACCGGCGCCGATCTGGATGGGCCGCTGCCGCCGCTTGATCCGACCGAGGGGATGAAGTCGCGCCAGACGCTGATCCGCCAGATCGCCGATGAAAACGGCTTTACCATCCGCCAGCTTTACCAATGGATCGCCTCGGCGCGCGGTCATTTCACCATTGTGGGCAGCGCCCGGCAGGTCGCCGATACCCTGCAGGAATGGTTCGAGAACGAGGGTGCGGATGGTTTCAATATCCTGCCGCCGTGGCAGCCGACCGGGCTGACCGATTTCGTCGATCTGGTCATCCCCGAGCTGCAACGCCGCGGGCTGTTCCGCACCGAATACGAAGGCCGGACCCTGCGCGAAAATCTGGGCCTGCCCTTCCCTGAAAACCGCTGGACGGTGCAGCGCCGTTCGGTTCATGCGGCGGAGTGACACGATGACCTATCAGCATCTCGACAGCACCACCGTGCAGGTATCCGGCGAAAGCGCAGAGCCGGGCCTGACCCGTCGCGGGGCGGCTTTTGCCCGTGAGGCATTGTCGCGCTATGGCCTTCTTGCCGGTTTCCTGATCCTTTGGCAGGTGGCAAGCCGGTCCGGCTGGGTCAGCCCCTCGGTGCTGCCGCCGCTGGATACCATCGCATCGGCGCTGTGGAACGGGATCGCCTCGGGTGCGCTGGTCGATGACATCGCGATCAGTCTGCAACGCTCGGGTATCGCTTTTGCTGCGGCGGTGGTGCTGGGCATCCCTTTGGGGCTGTTCATGGGCCAGATCGCGGCGGTGGAACGGGCGCTTGATCCGATCCTGCAACTTTTCCGTCAGACCTCGGCACTGGCGCTTTACCCGGTCTTTATCCTGCTATTGGGACTGGGTGAGACCTCCAAGATCTTTGTGATCTTCTGGGCGACGCTGTTTCCGGTCCTGTTGGCCACCATCGGCGGCGTGAAAGAGGTGGACCGCAAGCTGATCGAGATGGCCCGGACCTATGGCGCGACGCCCCTTGCGGTGTTCCGGCGTGTGATCCTGCCCGCGTCGGTTCCGTCGATCTTTGTCGGACTGCGACTGTCGGCAACCACGGCGCTATTGCTGCTGATTGCGGCTGAAATGATCGGCGCGAACAAGGGCCTGGGCTTTCAGGTGATGAACGCTCAGTACAATTTCCAGATCCCGCTGATGTTCGCGTCGATCTTTTTGCTGGCTGGTCTGGGGCTTGTGGCGAACTTCATCCTTGTTGCGCTGCAAAACCGCCTGTGCCGCTGGGCCGCGCCCGTCCGCTGATCACCCCCCTTTCAAGAAAGAGACACCCCATGACTGCTATCTTTTCCCTGCGCAGCCTTGCGCTGACGACCGCGCTTGGCCTTTCGTTCGGCACCGCTGCTGAGGCCGAGGTGACCCTACGCTATCTGGCCAGCCATGGCGGCCTGTCGGCCCATGAACTGGCCGAAGAACTGGGCTATTACGAAGGCACCGGGATCAAGCTTGAAAACCTTGGCTATGCCTCGGGCGGGCCTGAATCGCTGATCGCCCTTGCCGGGGGCAGTGCCGATATCGGCAGCGCGGCGACCTCGGCTGTGCTGAACTCGATTATCGGCGGGAATGACTTTGTCGCCGCCTATCCGACCCAGGGCATCAATGACGAGGTCCAGTCGATCTTTTACGTGCTCGAAGACAGCCCGATCAAGTCGATCGAGGATATCGCGGGCAAGACTGTCGCCGTGAACACTCTGGGTGCTCATCTGGATTATACCGTTCGCGAGGCGCTGCACCAAAAAGGGCTGCCGCAGGATGCGGTTAACCTTGTCGTCGTCCCGGGACCGCAGCTTGAACAGGTGCTGCGTTCAAAACAGGTGGATGTGTCGGCATTTGGCTATTGGCAGACCACCTTTGAGGGCGCGGCCCGTCAGGGTGGCGGTATCCGCGCGATCTTTGACGATACCGACGTGCTGGGCGAGATCGCGGGCGGCTTTGTCGTTCTGCGCCGCGACTGGGTAGATGCCCATCCGCAAGAGGCGCGCGCCTTTGTCGATGGTGCGGCCAAGGCGCTGGACTGGGCGCGCGAGAACCCTGACGAGGCCAAAAAGGTATTCGCCAAGGTGCTGAGCGAGCGGGGCGAAAACCCCGAGGTCGCGCAGTATTTCGCCGGCTACGGTGTGCGCAAAGGCGGCCTGCCGGTCGAGCGTGACATCCAGTTCTGGATCGACGTGCTTGAACGCGAAGGCAAGGTTGAAAAGGGCAAGCTCAAGGCAGCCGACATTCTGCTGGTCAGCGGCGAAGCGGTGGCGGCGAAATGACGGATCTGCAACCTTCCATCCTGCGCGGAGAGGTCAAGGTCAGGGGCCTGTCCAAATCCTATGCGCTGAACCGCAGTTCGCTTTCGGTGCTGCGTAATCTGGATCTGGACGTGAACGGTGGCGAGATCCTCGCCATCGTCGGCCCCTCGGGCTGCGGCAAGACCACGCTTTTGCGGGTACTCGCCGGACTTGAATCGCCCGACCGGGGCGAGGTTCTGATCGACGGCCATCCGGTAGCCGGCGTCGGGCGGGAACGGGCCGTGATCTTTCAGGAACCCCGGCTTCTGCCATGGCTCACGGTGCTGGAAAACGTCGCCTTCGGGCTTGAGGTGCGGGGCGTTCCCGCCGCTCAGGCCCGCGAACGGGCGCGCCATTACATTCACCTTGTCGGTCTGACCGAATTTGCCGAGGCGTGGCCGCGCCAGCTTTCGGGTGGCATGGCGCAACGCGTCGGCATCGCCCGTGCCCTGACCGTGCAGCCCGAAATCCTGCTGCTGGACGAGCCTTTTGGCGCGCTGGACGCCATGACCAAGCTGACCATGCAAGAAGAGCTGGCCCGCATCTGGCGTGAAGAGGGCGTGACCATGATTCTTGTTACGCATGACCTTGAAGAAGCGATCTTTCTTGCCGATCGGGTGCTGGTCCTGTCCCGCGACAATAGCGACCCCGCCCGTCTGATTGATGTGGACCTGCCGCGACCACGGGATCGCAGCGAGCAGGGCTTTGTTGCCATGCGCCGCCGTCTGATGGCGGAGTTCGGTCTGCATTGACCGCGAGCCCTGTCTGGCCGCCTCTCCTCCCTCCGCCATGCGGGCCAGACAGGGTTTCGTGATCTTTTGCTTTCCTGCAGGCAATGGGTGCGGGCGCTTTGCGCGATGGTCTCGACTTAAGGGCGAAAATCCTGTATCAATCGATTGATTGATTTCTGGTATGACGGCCATGAAACCGCATCCGACCCGCGTCGCGCTGATCCGCGCTGCTATGGAGCAGTTTGGGCATGGCGGCTTTGAGGCCGCCTCGACCCGGGCCATCGCTGCGCAGGCGGGGGTCAATATTTCCTCGATCGCCTATCATTTCGGCGGCAAAGAGGGGTTGCGCCTTGCCTGTGCCGATATGGTGGCGGAATGGGTGGCGCGTGTCGCCCGCCCTCTGCCCGCAGGTCAAGAGCGGCCGGATGCGCGTCTGGCGCGTCTGATCCTGCGGCGTCTGGTCCGCCGGATCGTGACCTTTCTGATTGTCAGCCCCGGTGCCAGCGATGCGGTAGCCTTTGTGCTGCGCGAACTGGCCCAGCCGGGCAGCCCGGTGCTGGACCGGCTTTACCTGACGCTGGTCGAGCCGCGCCACCGGGGGCTATGCGCGCTGTGGTCCGCCGCGACAGGCGCCGATGCCGAGGATGAGGACGTCAAGCTTGCCGTATTTTCGCTGTTCGGGCAGGCGGTCTATTTCCGTGTCGCCGCGCCCATCGTTCAGCGCCGGATGGGGTGGAGCCAGTATTCCCGCACCGAGGCCCGTGCGATCATGCGCCGCATGCTGATCAACCTTGACCGGATGATCGGGGGCGGGGATGGCTGACCTGCTGTGCGCATTGGGCTTTCTTGCTGCGTTGGTGCCCTATTGTGGGTCATCCGCACCGCTGGGCACCGGCTATGTCGAGGGCGAGTATATCCACATCGCACCGATAGCAGCAGCCCGGGTCGAGATGCTGGAAGTCCAGCGCGGTGACCGGGTCGAGGCGGAACAGCTTTTGGCCCAGATGGAAAACCGCGACGCTGCGTTCGCGCTGGCTGGGGCAGAGGCGGCCTATACCCGCGCGGCCAGCGCATTAGCTGATCTGGAAAAAGGTGGCCGCACGCCCGAGATTGCCGCCAGCCAGGCCGCCGTCGCCTCGGCCCGCGCCCATGCCGATCAGACGGCGCGCGAGGCCGTGCGGCAAGAGCGGTTGCTTGCACAGCGCGTCAGCTCGCCCGCTCAGCTGGACGATGCCCGCGCTGCTGCCGATATGGCGCAGGCCGCGCTGCATGAGGCCGAGGCCCGGCTGGCCGTGGTCGCCTTGCCCGCCCGTCCCGATGCCATCGCTGCCGCCCGCGCCACGCTGTCCGAGGCCGGGGCGAACCGCGAGGCGATGGAATGGCAGCTTCAGCAGCGTCGCCTGACCGCCCCAGCCCCGGGCATTGTCACCGATATCCTGCGCCATCCGGGTGAAATGGCCGGACCCTCGGCCCCTGTGCTGGTTTTTCTGCCGGACGGGGCGCTGCGGCTGCGCTTTTACGTCAGCGAAGCGGATATTTCGGCGCTGGCTTTGGGGACGCGGCTGACGGTCGGTTGCGACGGTTGCGCGCCCGTCACGGCCACCGTTTCATTCATCGCGGATGAGGCCGAGTTTACGCCTCCGGTCATCTATGCCCGCGACAGCCGGCAAAAGCTGGTCTATCTGGTCGAGGCCGTCCCGGACCCCGGCAATACGCTGAAGCCCGGCCAGATCGTTGAGGTCTGGGCTGAGCCATGACCGTGGTGACCGCCATTGATGTCTCGGGCCTGACGAAATCCTTTGGCGGCAGGAAGGTGGTCGATGACGTCGCCCTGAAGGTCGCCGAGGGCGAAATTGCCGGGTTTCTGGGCCCGAACGGCTCGGGCAAGACGACCTGCATTCGCATGATCTGCGGCCTTCTGACCCCCGATGCGGGCAGCGGTACGGTGCTGGGCCTTGACGTGCGCCGCGATCAGCGGGCGATCCGCCGACAGGTCGGCTATATGACGCAGCGGTTTTCCTTTTATGAAGACCTGTCGATCGAAGAGAACCTTGGTTTCGTCGCCGGGCTTTATGGCCTGCCGCGCCAGGCGGTGCGCGACACGCTTGAGGATCTGGGCCTGACCGCGCGTCGCGCCCAGCTTGCCGGCAGCCTGTCGGGCGGGTGGAAACAGCGGCTGGCGCTTGCCGCCTGCATCATGCATCAGCCGCGTCTTTTGCTGCTTGATGAGCCGACGGCGGGTGTCGATCCCAAGGCGCGCCGGCAGTTCTGGGACGAAATCCACGCCCGCGCGCTGTCGGGCATGACGGTGCTGGTTTCGACCCATTACATGGACGAGGCCGAGCGTTGCCACCGCATCAATTACATCGCCTATGGCAGGCTGGTGGTTTCGGGTACGGTGGCCAAGGTCATCGCGGGGGCAGGGCTGATCACGATGACCGTGCAGTCGCCCCGGCCCGGTGCGCTGGCCGAGCGGTTGCGCAAGGCCCCGGGCGTCGGGCAGGTCGAACCCTTTGGCACCTCGCTGCATGTGACCGGGCCCGATCGCGCAAGGCTTGAGGCGGCGTTGGCGGCCGAAGGGGTCTCGGGCCAGCCGGTCGAGACAAGCCTTGAGGATGTGTTCATCCGCCTGATGGATCAGTCGCAGGACAATATGCAATGAGCCTTTCGCTGACACGTCTGTGGGCGATCCTGCGCAAGGAATTCATCCAGATGCGCCGCGACCGGGTGACCTTTGCGATGATGCTGGGCGTGCCCATCATGCAATTGCTGCTGTTTGGCTATGCGATCAACAGCGATCCGCGCCACATGCCGACGGCGCTGATCGCCCCGGTTCAGGATCAGTTCAGCCGCAGCCTTGTCGCCGCGCTTGAAAACAGTGGCTATTATCGCATCACCCATCCCGATGCGCAGCCCTCTGAGGCCGAGCGGCTGATTGCGCAAGGCAAGGTCTCATTTGTCGTCACCGTACCTGCTGATTTCGGCCAGCGGTTGCTGCGTGGCGAACGGGCGCAGGTCCTGGTCGAGGCTGACGGTTCGGACCCGACGGCCACCAGCGGCGCAATCGCCGCTTTGGGTGGTATCGCCAAAAGCGCCTTTCGCCGCGACCTTGCGGTGCCCGAGGCCGCAGGACCCGAGATCGTCGTCCACCGCCGCTATAACCCCGAGGGCATCACCCATTACAACATCGTCCCCGGTCTTTTGGGTGTGATCTTGCAAATGACCATGGTGATGATGACCGCCATGGCCCTGACCCGGGAGATCGAGCGCGGCACGATGGAGAACCTGCTTGCCATGCCCGCCACCGCGGCCGAGATCATGCTGGGCAAGATCGCGCCCTTTCTTGGCGTGGGGGCGGTGCAGGTCCTTGTGATCCTTGGTGCGGCATGGGCGCTGTTCGATGTGCCCTTCATGGGTTCGCCCGCGCTGTTGCTTGCCGGGGTGATGGTCTTTGTACTGGCGCTGGTGCTGCTTGGTTATCTGATCTCGACCGTCGCACGTACGCAGATGCAGGCGATGCAGATTGCGATATTCGTCTTTCTGCCCTCGATTCTGCTGTCGGGGTTTATGTTCCCGTTCCGGGGCATGCCCGGCTGGGCGCAGATGCTGGGTGAACTGTTGCCGGTCACCCATCTGCTGCGCCTCGTCCGGGGCATCATGCTAAAGGGGGCGGGGCTGCCCGATGTGCTGGTGCAATTCGGCGCGCTTTCGGTCATGGTGGTGGTGCTGGGGGCGCTGGCGCTGTTGCGGTTCCGCCGGACGCTGGACTAGGCGCTCAGACCCCATAGCGCGAAAGCAGGCGGTGCAGCGCCAGTGCCACCAGCCGGGCAAAGACTACGGTCATTACCGACAGCACCAACAGGGCGGCAAAGACCAGATCGGTCTTCATCCGGCCGTTGGCGTGGATCATCAGCGCCCCAAGGCCGCGTGCGCCGCCGACCCATTCGCCGATCACCGCCCCGATCGGGGCATAGACTGCCGCCAGGCGCAGCCCGGTCGCAAGGCCTGGCAGTGCTGCAGGGATGCGCAGGTGGCGCATGATACGGATGGGGCTGGCGCCCATGACCTGCGCCAGATCCAGCGCAGCCTGAGGCGTCCGCATCAGCCCGTCCAGAAAGGCGCTGACCACCGGGAAAAAGACAATCAGCACCGTCATGGCGACCTTGGGCGACATGCCAAAGCCCAGCCACAGCGTCAGGATCGGCGCCAGCGCAAAGACCGGAATGGTCTGGCTGAATGTCAGGATGGGGCGCAGCACACCGGTCAGCTTTTGCGAAAAGCCCATCACCACCGCCAGCGCCGCCCCCAGGGCCGAGCCAAGGGTAAAGCCCAGCACCACCTCGGCCAGCGTGAAAGCGGCGTGACGGGTGATCTCGGCCCGGTTCAGCCACAGCGACTCGAGCACCGCGCGGGGCGAGGGCAGCAGAAAGGGCGGCATGCCGGCCAGCCAGATGACCCCCTGCCACAGCACCAGAACGGTGACGATCAGCGCGATAACTGTTCTCACGCCATCATCCCCCGCATCAGCCGGGCCTGCAATTGCAGGACCTCGGGCGCGTCATAGGGGCGGGCGGCGCCTTTGGGGCGCAGGGTCGGGACCGGCCATTCGGTCAGTCCCGTCTCTCGCAGCAGCAGAATCCGGTCGCCAAGCCGCGCTGCCTCGGCCGGGTCATGGGTAACGAGCAGCACCGTACGCCCTTCCAGCAGCCGCGCGGCCAGGTCCTGCATCTGTGCCCGCGTCCGCGCGTCAAGCGCCGAAAAGGGCTCATCAAGCAGCACCAGCGGCCGGTCCTCGAACAGAGTCCGGGCAAGGGCGACGCGCTGGCGCTGCCCGCCCGAAAGATTCGCCGGCAGGTGATGGGCGCGGTCGGTAAGCCCCACGGCCTTGATCAGCGCGGCCGCGCGGGCGGCGGGCTCGTCCCCTTGTCGCAGCGTGCCGCGCAGCCTTGCGCCAAGCGTGACATTGCCTGTCACATCAAGCCAGGGGATCAGGCCCGGGTCCTGCGCCATCAGCGCCACGGGCTTGTCGCGCGTCGCCTCACCCTCAAAGCGTGCTCCGGTTTCAAGCCCGGCGATCAGCCGCAGGATGGTTGATTTGCCGACACCCGAGGGGCCAAGCAGGCAGGTCCAGCCCGCATCTTCAAGCCGCAGGTCGACCGGTGCGAACAACGGGGCCTCGCCCACCCAGGCACGGCCACGGACCAGCGCTGCCGCGGCGGTCATGGCTTTCCCCGTTCCCAGAACGCGACCTCAAGCCGGGTTGCGGTCGCAAAGCGGTCAGAGAGCGCGGCCCATCGGGGGCTTTGTTCGGGGGTGTCGCCCAGCCGTTTGCGGATCGCGCTGTCAAGCAGCGCCCCGGCCTCGGCGCAGGCCGCCTGATATTCCTCGCCCGCATAGGTGTCGATCCAGTTCCGGTAGGGCGTGTCGGGCGCTGCCTCGCGTGCAAGCCGCAGCCCGATTTCGCCATAGCCCAGCACGCAAGGCATCAGCGCCGCAAGCAGGTCCAGAAAATCGCCCGAATAGCCTGCCTCGAGCACATAGCGGGTATAGGCGATATTGGTCACCGCCTCTTGGGCGTTGCTCAGCACCTCGAGATCCATGCCGGCGCTGGCGCAGGTGCGCACATGCAAGTCCATTTCATAGTTCAGCAGCGTGTGAACCGTGGTCGAGCAGGTCTGCATTTCCGTAAGATCACCAGCCTTGACCACGGCCAGCGCCCATGCGCGCGAAAAGTTCTGCAAGAACAGATAGTCCTGAACCAGATAGGTCAGAAAAGCCGATTGCGGCAGGGTGCCGTCGCGCAATCCTTCGACAAAGGAATGACGGGTATAGGCATCCCAATCCGGTTGGCAGGCGGCGCGCCAGGCGGCGAAGGCATGGCCATAGCTGGTCATTGCGCGGCCCCCACATCCACCGCCAGATCCGAGACGGGCAGCACCTTGTCGATCAGGCCGGCCTTGTGCAGGAATTCCTCGAACCGGGCATAACGGCCCTGATCCAGTGCGGCGGGGCTTTGCGAAAAGCGCGGCAGCGTTTCCTTCCACGCCTCAGAGTTCAGCTCGTCCTTGAGGTCGGGCGCGGTGGCCGAGAACAGCTCCCATGCTTCGCCGGGGTGGTTGACCATATATTGTGCGCCGCGTTCGACCGCGCGCAGCAGGCGCAGGGTGCGGTCGCGATCCAGATTGTCGGGGTTGGCGACAAAGATCAGCTCGTCATAGGTCGGAACGCCCTGTTCCTCGACAAAGAAACATTTGCCCTCGGCCCCCTCGAGCCGCATCTGCGTCAGCTCAAAATTGCGATAGGCGCCGATGGTGGCATCGACCTGACCGGCAATCAATGCGGGCGACAGCGACCAGTTTACGTTGACCATCTCGATATCGTTCATCGTCAGCCCGGCCGAGGCAAGGATCTGGCCCACCAGCGCCTCTTCGACGCCCGAGACGGAATAGCCGATCTTTTTGCCCTTGAGATCCGCAATCTCTTGCACCGGACCATCGGCCTTGACCATCAGACAGTTCAGCGGCGTTGCGACCAGCGTGCCGACGCGGCGCAGGGGCAGGCCCTCATGCACCTGCAGATGCAGTTGCGGCTGGTAGCTGATGGCGTAATCGGCCTTGCCCGCGGCGACCAGTTTGGGCGGATCCGAAGGATCGGCGGGGGCGACGATCTCGACCTCAAGCCCCTCGTCCTTGAAGAAGCCCTTTTCCTGCGCAACGATGATCGGCGCATGGTCGGGGTTCACGAACCAGTCAAGGATCAGCGTGACCTTATCCTCGGCCAGCACTGGCTGGGCCAGCAGGGCAAAGGCGGCGGCAAGGGTGAAATGTTTCATCAATTCTCGTCTCCAAGGGCAAGAAGGGCGATTTCGCCATCCCAACGGTGGGAAAGCGCGTCGGCGGCGCGCCAGGAACGCAGACCCGAACGGCAGGCCAGCACCACACGCTGACCGGGCTCGGGCAGGGGACCGGTTGGGCCATATCCGGGCAGGCGCAGCGCCTGCGGGGTGGCCTTGCGCGGCGCCTCGTCTTCGGGGCGCAGGTCGATGACCAGATCAGCTGGGGCGATTTCATCACGTGCGATAAAGCGGGGGCCGGTGGTTTCGGGCGCGGCGTCAAAGCGGAACTGACTGAAGCGGCCGGCCTCAAAGCGAACGAATTCACCCAAGGGCGAGGGCGTGGTGCCAAGGATCAGCCGCAGCGCCATCTGGGCCTGAATACAGCCCAGCATCCCGACGACAGGGCCAAGCACGCCAGCGGTCGCGCAGGTCTGGCCGCTGTCAGGCGGGTCGGGGAAAAGCGCGCGCAGGCTGGGCGCACCGCCGCAGAACCCGCCGACATAGCCCGAAAGCCCCAGCGCCGAGGCCGAGATCAGCGGCTTTCCCGCTGCAAGGCAGCCATCAGACAAGGTGTAGCTGGCCGCATAGCTGTCGGCGCAATCCAGCACCACATCCGCCGCCGCGATCAGCGCAGGCGCATTCACGGGTGTCAGCCGGTCCTTTAGCGCCTCGACCTTAACGGCAGGGTTCAGCCGCGCCAGCGCCTGCGCGGCGGCGCGGACCTTGGGCTGACCGATGTCGTCGATCCGGTACAGCGGCTGGCGGTGCAGGTTCGTTTCCTCGACCGTATCAGCGTCGATCAGGGTGATCTGCCCGATGCCTGCCCCGGCAAGATATTGCAGTGCGGGCACACCCAGACCGCCCGCGCCGACGATCAGCACGCGGGCGGCAGAGATACGCTCTTGCCCCGCTGCGCCGACCTCGGGCAGGACCATCTGGCGGGCATAGCGGGTCATGCCGCCACCCGCTGCCATTCGCGGATGCGGCCCTCGGGGTCGGGATTCAGCGTGATGTCGGTGACAACCGAAGCAATATCCGCGCCCGCGGCAAAGGCTTCCAGCGCGCGCCCGGGTGTCATGCCGCCGATGGCGACCAACGGCGTCTCGCCCACCAGCCTGCGCCATTCGCGGACGCGGTCAAGGCCCTGCTGTTCCCATTTCATCTTTTTCAGAATGGTCGGCCATACCGGGCCCAGGGCGATGTAATCAGGCTTAAGGGCCTGCGCCCGCTCCAACTCGGCATGGTCATGGGTCGAGATGCCAAGCCGCAGCCCGGCGCGGCGGATCGCCGGCAGGTCGGCGGTGTCCAGATCCTCTTGTCCCAGATGGATGAAATCACAGCCAAGGTCGATGGCGGCCTGCCAGTGATCATTGACGACCAGCGTCGCGCCGTGATCGCGGCAAAGTTCCCGACACAATGCCAGTTCGCCCATCAGCCGGGCCGGGGGCTGGTCCTTGATGCGGACCTGAACCAGTTTCACGCCCAGAGGCAGGGCGCGGCGCAGCCAATCGGCGCTGTCAAAGATCGGGTAAAAGCGCGGCAGTTTCATCCCAGCACCGCCATTCCAAACAGAGGGGTCGAAGGCGCGGCCATGTCGCGTGCCTCGATCGGGTTTGCGCCATGGGCCAGTTTTCCGGCCTCGATCGCCGATGCCATGGCGCGGGCCATCGCGACCGGATCGCCTGCCTTGGCGACGGCGGTGTTCAGCAGCACCGCGTCATAGCCCAGCTCCATCGCCTGCGCGGCGTGACTTGGCAGGCCGATGCCTGCATCGACCACCAGCGGGATACCGGGGAAATGCGCCCGAAGGCTGCGCAGCCCATAGGGATTGTTCAGCCCCCGGCCCGAGCCGATGGGCGCGCCCCAGGGCATCAGCACCTCGCAGCCCGCATCAAGCAGCCGTCCGCAGACCGACAGATCCTCGGTGCAATAGGGGAATACCTGAAAGCCGTCCCCGGACAGCGCCCGTGCCGCCTCGACCAGCGCGATCACATCGGGGCAAAGTGTGTCGTCGTCGCGGATGACCTCAAGCTTGATCCAGGGCGTCTCGAACAGCTCGCGTGCCATCTGGGCGGTGGTCACGGCCTCGCGTACCGAATGGCAGCCGGCGGTATTGGGCAGGACGGGGATGCCCAGATCGCGGATCAGGCGATAGAAGTCCTGCCCGCCGCCGCCTTCGCGGCGCAGGCTGACGGTGGCGATGCCAGCGCCCGAGGCACGGAATGCCTCGGCCATGATCGCGGGCGAGGGGTATTGCGCGGTGCCCAGCATCAGCGGGCTTGCGACCTCGGTTCCGTAAAAGACCGGCATCTCAGCCTCCTTGCATGGGGGCCACGACTTCCAGCGCGTCGCCGTCGCTGAGCGTCGTTTCCGGGCGGGCCGCGGCGGGCAGGAAGGCACCGTTCAGTGCCGTTGCCACCTTGGCCGTACCAAGTCCGATTTCGGTCAGCACGTCCTGTACGGTCGGGCCGGTCAGGTCGCGCGGCGCTCCGTTAAGGGTGATCTTCATCCATGAACTCCGGTTTCCGGCCCTCAAGCAGATAATCGGCGGCCATACGTGCCACGGCAGGGGCCAGAAGGTAGCCGTGGCGGTAAAGGCCGTTGGCGAAAAGCGTGCCACCGCGCCGGCGCAGGCGGGGCAGATTGTCGGGAAAGGCGGGGCGCGCGTCCGAGCCAAGCTCAAGGATCTCGGCCTCGGCAAAGCCCGGATGCAGGGCATAGGCAGCCGACAGCATCTCGACCGCCGAACGGGCGGTGACGCGATACTTGCCGCCGGTTTCCAGCATGGTCGCGCCGATCATATAGACCCCGTCGCCACGCGGCACGACGTAAAGCGGGATGCGCGGATGCAAAAGCCGCACGGTGCGGGTCAGCGTGACCTCGGGACAGCGCAGCACCAGCATTTCGCCGCGCACGCCGCGCAGATCGGGCAGCTCGTCCCTGGCAGCAAGGCCGCGCGCATCGACGATCATGCCGGTCGGTGCGCCCTCGGTCTCGATACGGATGCCGCGCTGTTCCAGCCGGTCGCGCAGAGCCAGCAGGGCGGCGCGGGGGTTCAGATGCGCCTCGGTGCCGAAATGCAGCCCGCGCGAAAAGCGGCCGGCCAGTTCGGGTTCCAGCGTCGCGATATCGTCACCGGTCACCGGCTGATGAGCCTTGGTCAGCCGGGCAAAGCGGTCAAGTTCGGTCCGGTCGCGTGAGGGGGCAAGCACAAGCGTGCCTCGCCGGGTGACCTCGGCGCCATTTGCTTCCCACCAATCGGCGGCGTCGAGGCCAAGGCGCAGCACCACCGGCTCGGCGCTTTCGGCCTCGCAATAGGGGGCAAGCATGCCGCCCGCGCGCCAGCTGCAGGCATGTGAGCCGGGCTTGCCGGCAGGGTCGATGATACGCGGCTGTTTCCCACGCGCGGCCAGTTCGGTCGCAATCGAGAGACCCATCACCCCCGCGCCCAGGATGGTAATCGCGGTCATGCCTGCCTCCATAGCGCGTGGAAATGATGCACGGGCCCATGGCCCAGCCCCACCGCCAGCTCATCTGCGGCCGCAATTGCACCCTGCAACCAGCCATGCGCGCGGTCTGCCGCATCCGGCACCGTCATCCCCTGCGCAAGCCCTGCCGCGATGGCCGAGGACAGTGAGCATCCGGTGCCATGGGTGTTCGCTGTGTGCTGGCGCGGTGCGGTCAGGGTCAGCGGTTCGGCTCCGATCAGCAGGTCGGTGCAGGTCTCTCCGCTGGCATGGCCACCCTTCATCAGCACATGTGTGGCGCCAAGGGCGCAAAGTGCCTTGCCCTGCGCCCGCATCTCATCCGGGGTTTGCGCGGGGGCGCGATCCAGAAGCCGCGCGGCCTCGGGCAGGTTCGGCGTCAGAACGGTCGCAAGCGGGATAAGCCGTTCACGCAGGGCCGAGACTGCCTCGTCCGGCAAAAGCGGGTCGCCCGACTTTGCCACCATCACCGGGTCAAGCACCACCGGGATCGGATTGGCTGCCAGAAGCGCGGTCAGACGGTCGGCCACCACCGTGATCACATCCGGGCCGCCCAGCATGCCGATCTTGACCGCGCGCACATCAAGATCACCAAAGACCGTATCGATCTGGGCGGCGATCATCGCCGGGCTGACGGGTTCGACCGCCGCAACGGTGCGGGTGTTCTGGGCGGTGATGGCTGTGATCACAGAAGCGCCAAAGACGCCGAGTGCTGAAAAACTTTTCAGATCGGCCTGAATCCCGGCGCCGCCGCCGCTATCCGATCCGGCAATCGTCAGCGCGATAGGTGGGGAAGGAAATCCCGGCATGGCCCGCCTTTCAGTTCAGCCGGGCATGCAGATGGGGTCGGGACAGTTTTGCGGATGGTCTTGCCGCTTCACTCTACCCTTCCCTACGCCGGCATGACCCGGATCAGGTTCGATGGGTCGGTGCCTTGCACCTCTCAGCCCCGTTGCGGGGCCCCCCAAGTGTATGAGTCGTTTGCATGACACTAGGGCCCCGCGCCCCGGGTTGCAAGGGCTGCGGGGTCCGGGTGTCAGGGAAGCTGGGGGCAGGGCCCTGCCTGCGTTCAGTTCACGCCAAAGAGGTCGCGGGTATAGACCTTGTCTGCCACATCGGCCAATTCGGGGCCAAGGCGGTTCGCGATGATCAGATCGGCCTCGGCCTTGAAGGCGTCGAGGTCACGGATGACCGGACTGTGAAAGAAGTGATCCTCGGTCAGCACCGGCTCATAGACGATGCAGGGAATGCCCTTGGCCTTGATCCGCTTCATGATGCCCTGAATCGAGCTGTCGCGGTAATTGTCCGAGCCGGCCTTCATCACCAGCCGATAGACGCCGACAACCTTGGGTTCGCGTGCGATGATCTGGTCGGCGATGAAGTCCTTGCGGGTGCGGTTGCTTTCCACCACCGCCGCAATCAGGTTCTGCGGGACCTGATCATAGTTGGCCAGAAGCTGCTTGCTGTCCTTGGGCAGGCAGTAGCCGCCATAGCCGAAGCTTGGGTTGTTGTACTGATCGCCGATCCGCGGATCGAGGCCGACGCCCTCGATGATTTCGCGCGGGTTCAGGCCGCGGGCCAGAGCATAGCTGTCCAACTCGTTGAAATAGGCCACGCGCATCGCAAGGTAGGTGTTGGCGAACAGCTTGATCGCCTCGGCCTCGGCGGGGCCGGTGAAAAGCACCGGCATATCCTTGCGGATCGCGCCCTGTGCCAGCAGATCGGCCAGCTTATGCGCAGCGGGGCCATGATCCCCGACGACGATGCGCGACGGGTAAAGGTTATCGTAAAGCGCGCGGCCTTCACGCAGAAACTCGGGTGAGAACATGATGTTCTCATTGCCTGTTTCTTGCCGCATCCGTGCCACGAATCCGACGGGCACCGTGGATTTGATCACGATCGTTGCCTGCGGGGCGTGGTCGCGGGCCTGGGCGATCACAGCCTCGACGCTTTGGGTGTCAAAGCGGTTCGTGCGCGGGTCGTAATTCGTCGGCGTGGCGATGATGACGAAATCCGCCCCCGCCATAGCCTCGGCCTGGTCGGTCGTGGCCTGCAGGGACAGCTGCTTTCCAGCCAGCCATTCCTCGAGATCGGGGTCCTGAATGGGTGAGCGGCGGGCATTTACCAATGCCACGCGCTCTGCGTTCAGATCGAATGCCATGACTTCGTTGTGCTGCGCCAGCAGCACCGCGATCGACATTCCTACATAGCCTAGCCCGGCGACAGAAATACGCATGTGCGGGGTCCTATCCACTCTGAAGAAAACAGTCCAGTTCAGATTGGATCTGTCAGAGCTGTCGCGCAGATTTTTGCCGCGTGGGGTAAGATCGGGCCGCATCGGGGGAATCGGCGGCTCGGGGCTTTACTTGGCGGGGCATTCCGGACGATCTGGGCGCAACCGAAGCGGAAGGATGCCATGAAAAGCGTGATTTTCGACCTTGGCGGGGTGCTGATCGACTGGGACCCTGCGCTGGCCTTTGCGGATATCTTTACCAGCCGGGCCGAGGCCGAGGCCTGGATGCAGCGCATCGATTTTGCCGGCTGGAACAGGTTGCAGGACGGCGGGCGCAGCTTTGAGGACGGTCTTGCCGCCGCACGGGCCGAGCATGGCGACGAGGCGCGGCATCTGGCGGGCTATCTCGCGGCTTTTCCGCTGACCATCGAAAAGACTATTCCCGGGACGTGGGAAGTCGCCGAGGCCCTGGTTGCGCGCGGCGTTCCGCTATATGCTTTGACCAACTGGGCGGCCGAGACATGGCCCCATGCGCTGGAGCTGCATCCTCGGCTGGGCGCGGTTTTCGCGGACATTCTTGTGTCAGGCCGCGTCGGGATGATGAAGCCAGGCCCGGCGATCTATCGCATGGTGATGGATCGCAACGGTTTGCGGCCCGAGGATTGCGTATTCGTTGATGACAGCCTGCCGAATGTCGAAGCGGCGCGAGGGCTGGGAATCGATGCGATCCAGTTCACCGGGGCCGGCGCGCTGGGCGACGAGCTGGCGCGGCGCGGGTTGTTCTGAAGTATTCTTGACAGCGGGGGGCAGCCCCCTGTCAGGTTGATGGGGTCAGGTCCGCACAGCCGGCGCGACTGTACCCTGATCTATTTGCAGCAGGGCAGATGGGCGCGGCCGGGAACAATCCGAATCAGGCAGTCCTGCGCGTGACCCTGACTTCGACCCCGCCTCGCTTTGCCGGAATCGGGCCGACGCTGAAATCGGTGCTGAACCAGCGTATCCCCCGGATCAGGTGCGGCTTTGCGTGCCGCGCCGCTATCGCCGTTTTCCCGATTGGGACGGGTGCCTGCCGCAGGTTCCCCAAGGCATCACCGTGGTCAGGACCGATCAGGACGATGGCCCTGCGACCAAGATCCTGCCTGCGGTGCACGAGTTTCGGGGGCAGGATTGCGAGTTGCTGCTTTGCGACGATGACCGGCGCTACGACCCGCTGTGGACCAGCCGGTTTCTTGCAGCGCGCCGGGAACACCCCGATCGCGTGATTGCCGGGGCGGGGGCCTTTGTTCCCGGTCGCCGCGAAGGGTCGTTGCCCCGTGCCGTGCCACGCAAGAATGGCAGCCTGTGCCGGTTGCTACGGCTGGCCACGCAGGGGCTGCACAAGCCCTCGGCATGGGTGGGTATCGGGGTATGCTGGTATGTTCAAAGGCTATGGCGGGGCCATGTTGCGCGCTGATTCCGGCCTGATTGCGCCTTTGATATTCCCGAACTGCTGTGGACCGTGGATGATCCGTGGCCATCGGGCAATTTTGCGCGGAACGGGGTCGGAATCTGGCTCAACGCCTTGGGCGTCATACGGGGCAAGCGAAGGATTGCCCGCCGCGACGCGCTTATAAGGTTTTCGTGGCAGGGCAAAGGTCGGGGTGCCGCCGATGCCGCCTGTTACGACTGGTTTCGCCGCAACCGGGGAATCTGGCGTCCCGCCTCCTAGCTGATCAGCCTTGCAACATGACGCAGCGCGAGCAGGTAGCCATGAAAGCCACAGCCGGCAATCACACCCTCGGCGCGCAGGCTGACATAGGAATGGTGGCGAAAGTTTTCACGCTTGTGGACGTTCGAGATATGCACCTCGATCACCGGCCCGTCGAAAGCGTTCAGCGCATCAAGAATCGCAACCGAAGTATGGGTAAAGGCGGCCGGGTTGATGACGATCGCCTGGGCCTTTTGCCGTGCCTCATGGATCAGGTCGATCAGCACGCCTTCGTGGTTGGACTGATGAAAGGCGATGTCCAGACCCAGATCGGCCGCCAGCCCGCGGCAGTCACGCTCGATATCGGCAAGCGTGGTGCTGCCATAGATCTCGGGCTGGCGCTGGCCAAGCAGGTTCAGGTTCGGGCCGTTCAGGACATAGACGGTGGGCATGTCATTCTCCGCAAAAGTGGGGGGCAATCTAGCCCAGTTCGGCAAGAAAGATATAGCCTGCGCCATAGATGGTCTTGATCAGGCGGGGGTTCTTTGGGTCCTCGCCCAGCTTTGTGCGCAGGCGCGAGATACGCACATCCATCGCCCGGTCGAAACTTTCGCCTGCCGTGCCGCCCAGCGCCTCAAGCATCTGCGCGCGCGAGATCAGGCGGCGCGGATTGTCGAGAAACAGGCGCAGGACCTCGGCCTCGGCATGGCTGATCGGGGTTTCGGCCCCCTCGGGCGAGGTCAGCGTGTAGCGGTCGAAATCCGCCGACCAGCCGGCAAAGCGCAACTGCTGGCGACCCGGGCCGCTTTCGCGCTGGGGTTTGCGCAACCGGGCGCGGATGCGGGCCACGACCTCGGCCGGTTCAAAAGGTTTGATGATGTAATCATCGGCCCCCAGCTCCAGCCCGGTTACCCGGTCCTGTACCTGTGCCCGGCCTGAAATGATGATGATTGCCGTGCCGGATTCGCTGGCCAGCCGGTGCACCAGCGCCAGCCCGTCGCGGTCGGGCAGGCCAAGGTCGATCAGACAGGCATCGGGCTGGATGCGGCGCAAGGCGGCCTCGAACTCGGTCGCGCGGGAAAAGCCGACGGTGCGAAAGCCCGCCTCTTCCAGCGCCGAGGACAGCAGGCGGCGGATCTCGGGCTCATCGTCGAGAATGGCGATCAGAGGTGCGTCAGTCATCGGTCCTTGCCATGGCGACGGCCAGTTCGGTTTCGTCAAAGGGCTTGGTCAGGATCGGACAGTCAAGCCCTGACCTGCGCGGATCGCCCGGAGGCAGCGCTGTCATCAGCACCAGCGGCAGCCCGCGGCCACGCAGATCCGCCCCCGATCCATCGCCCAGTTGCAGGTCCGACAGGATCAGCGTCAGCCCCGGCAGATCGGTCAGGCCGCGTGCCTCGCCAAGCGAACCCGCCTCGATCACCGAATGGCCCTGCGTGGTCAGCATCTCGCGGATATGGGCGCGGATGGCATCGTCATCCTCGACCAGCAGCACAAGTTGCGGACGCGCAGCGCGCAACGGCAGGCGGATGATGACCTGCGCGCCGCCGCCCTCGGTATTAAGCAGCCGCAGTGTCCCGCCCGACAGCTTGATCTGGTCATAGACCATCGACAGGCCAAGCCCGGTGCCCTGACTGCCCTTGGTGGTGAAAAACGGTTCGGTCGCGCGGGCCAGCGCCTCGGGCGAGAAACCGGGGCCGCTGTCAGAAACGATGATTTCCAGCCACCTTCCGGCGGGGCGGATCTTGATCCCGATCCGGCCCTGTCCCTGCATGGCGTCACGCGCGTTCAGGATCAGGTTCAGCAGCGCATCCTGTAACGCGCCGGGATCAAGCATCACCCGCGCGGGCAGATCGCCGATATGCGTGTCCAGCGTCACGCCTGCGCCCAGCGTCGGCCGGGTCATGGCGGCCAGATCATCCAGCATCGAGCGCAGTTCGACCGGTTGCGGCTGATGCTCGCGCCGGCCGGTCAGCGCCGAGATACCGTCAAGCAACCGCACCCCGCGCCGGGCGGCGGCCAGCGTCGCCTGTACATCCTCGGCCTGTTCGGGTGGCAGGCTGGCGCGGGCAAGCCGTCCCTGCAGGCCAAGGATAATGGTCAGAAGATTGCCGAAATCATGCGCGAGCCCCGAGGTCATCTGGGCCGCCACAGCGCGTTTGGCGGCATGGGTCAGCGCCTCGCGCGCCTGAACCTCGGCGGTGACATCTGTCGAAAGGACATAGACACCGCGCCCGTTCTGGTCGGGCGTCAGCGCGATGCGGATACGCCGGCCCGAAGGCGGGTGCGTGATCTCGAACACCTGCGACTGGCCCGATACCGCGCGGTCAAGATGGGGTCTTAGCCGCGCAAATGTTTCCGCCCCCAGAACATCTTCGCACCGTCGGCCGATGACCGAAGGATCGGTGCCCGGAAACACCAGCGATATCTGGTTGTTCGAAAATGTATAACGGAACTCACGATCCATATGGGCGATATGGGCCGGGACCATGGCAGTGACATGGCGGGTCCGCGCCTCGGATTCGGTCAGGATGCGCTTGGCCTCTTCCAGCGCGGCATTGGTTGCGGCCAGCGCCCGGTTTGCAGCAGAAAGCCGCTCGGCGTTTTCCAGCACCAGCTCGGACAGTTCGGCCGAACGGGCGCGCAACAGCGCCTCTTGCCGCTTGATATGGGTGATGTCGGTATAGACGGCGATCCAGCCGCCTTGGGACAAGGGTGCCCCCTCGACCGAAATCCAGCGGCCATCGGCGCGTCTGCGTTCCAGATAATGCGGCTGAAAGGTCAGGGCCTGATCGACACGTTCTCGGATCGCGGCCTCGGGGTCCTCTTGCGGGCCGTATTCACCGCGATCGACCAGATAGCGGATGGTATCCTGAAAAGTCGCACCGGTGCGGGTCAGCTTATCCGGCAGGCCGAACATCTGCTGATAGGGCCGGTTGCAGACCGCCAGTCGCAGGTCCGCATCAAAGATCGAGATCGCCTGCTGGATCAGGTTCAGCCCCGATCTGGTCAGCTCGGCGTGCCGGTCGCTGGATGGCATGTCAGTCGCTGGCATTGCGCGGCACCTGTAACAATTCGTAGGATTCAGGAAAAACTGACGCAAGAATTGCTGCAATAAGCTGCAATAGCCAGAGGGAAGAGGAGCCCGGACGGCAAGGGGAGGAATCATGCAGAACGCTGAGGCGGCACAAGCCGGCTTGCAGTCGATTCCGGCGTTGCTGGCGCGCAATGCCGTGCGTTTCGGCGGCCGGCCCGCCTATCGGGAAAAGGAATTCGGGATCTGGCAAAGCTGGACCTGGGCCGAGGCTGCAACTGAAATCCGTGCTCTGGCGCTGGGTTTTCTGGTGCTGGGATTGAACCGGGGCGACCGTGTCGCCATCGTCGGCCGCAACCGGCCTGCCCATTACTGGGCCATGGTCGCGGCGCAGATGTGCGGCGCGGTACCGGTGCCGCTGTATCAGGACGCGGTCGCCGAAGAGATGGCCTATGTGCTGCACCATTGCGGCGCGCGCTTTGTCGTCTGCGGCGATCAGGAACAGGTGGACAAGGTACTGGAGGTGGGCGAGCGCGCCCCCTCGGTCGAGCATATCGTCTATACCGACAAGCGCGGGATGCGGAAATACGACCATTCCCACATGAATGCGCTGGCCGATGTGCAGGCCGAGGGTCGCGCCGCCGAGCAGCGGCTGGGTGCCGAACTGGACAGCCGCACCGCCGTGTTGGGCTATGACGACACCTGCGTCATGCTTTACACCTCGGGTACCACCGGCAAGCCCAAGGGCGTGGTGCTGTCCAACCGCAACATCATCGAAACGGCTAAGAACAGCGCGGCCTTTGATCATCTGACCGAGCGTGAAGAGGTGCTCGCCTATCTGCCCATGGCCTGGGTCGGCGATTTCATCTTTTCGGTCGGCCAGGCTTATTGGGCGGGCTTTACGGTGAACTGTCCCGAAAGCGCGCATACCATGATGACCGACATGCGCGAGATCGGGCCGACTTATTTCTTTGCTCCGCCCCGGGTCTTTGAGGGTCAGCTGACCAGTGTGATGATCCGCATGGAGGACGCGGGTCGTTTGAAGCGCTGGCTGTTTCGGCACTTTATGGCTGTTGCCCGCCGCGTTGGTCCGGCTTTGCTTGACGGCAAGCCGGTCGGGCTGCTGGACCGGCTGCATCATGCGCTGGGCAATGTGCTGATCTATGGCCCGCTCAAGAATACGCTGGGCTATTCCCGCATTCGTGTCGGCTATACCGCGGGCGAGGCGATCGGCCCCGAGATCTTTGATTTTTACCGCAGTCTCGGGATCAACCTGAAGCAGCTTTACGGCCAGACCGAAGCTTCGGTCTTTATCACCCAGCAGCCTGACGGGCAGGTGCGTTCGGATACGGTTGGCGTGCCTTCGCCGGGGGTCGAGCTGCGTATCGCCCCCAGTGGCGAGGTCTTTTATCGCTCACCCGGGGTATTCGTCGAATATTACAACAACCCGGAAAGCACCGCCTCGACCAAGGACGCCGAGGGGTGGGTGGCGACGGGCGATGCCGGGTTCTTTGAGGAAGGCAGCGGGCACCTGCGCATCATCGACCGCGCCAAGGATGTGGGCCGCATGGCCGACGGGCGGATGTTTGCGCCCAAATATGTCGAGAACAAGCTGAAGTTCTATCCCAACATCCTTGAGGCGGTGGTCTTTGGCGCTGGCCGCGACATGTGCACGGCCTTTATCAACATCGACCTGACGGCGGTCGGCAACTGGGCCGAGCGCAATAATATCGCCTATGCCAGCTATCAAGAGCTGGCCGGCCATCCGCAGGTCTATGCAACGATCAAAGAGCATGTCGAGGCGGTCAATGACTCGGTCGCCCGTGACCCGATGCTTTCGGGCTGTCAGATCAGCCGGTTTCTGGTGCTGCACAAAGAGCTTGATCCCGACGATGGCGAGATGACCCGCACCCGCAAGGTCCGCCGCAACATCATCGCCGAGAAATACGCCGATCTGATTGATGCGCTTTATGACGGGCGCGACACGGTCAGCACCCGGACCGAAGTGACCTATGAGGACGGCCGCAAGGGTGAGATCCGCGCGACGCTGAAGATCGAGAGCGCGCGGACCTTCCCGACCGCCCAATCGCAGAAGGTGGCTGCCGAATGACCGAAGAACTTACCCCCGACGGCCGCCGCATCGGCGATGTGCTGATGGATCTGAAAAACATCACCCTGCGCTTTGGCGGCGTGACGGCGATCAAGGACATCAGCTTCAACATCCGCGAGGGCGAGATCCGCGCCATCATCGGCCCGAACGGTGCGGGCAAGTCCTCGATGCTGAACGTGATTTCCGGATTTTACGTCCCGCAAGAGGGTGAGATCCGGTTTCGCGGTGAGCGGCGCGGCCCGATGAGACCCTATGAGGTAGCGCGGCTGGGCATTGCCCGCACCTTTCAGAATATTGCGTTGTTCGATGGCATGTCCGTTCTGGACAATATCATGACCGGGCGCCTGAACATGATGAAGGCGCCGATCTGGAGCCAGGCCCTGTGGTGGGGTCGCGCCGAGCGCGAAGAGGTCGAAAACCGTGAGCAGGTCGAGAAGATCATCGACTTTCTGGAAATCCAGAACATCCGCAAGACGCCGGTGGGCCGGCTGCCATATGGTCTGAAAAAGCGGGTCGAACTGGCGCGGGCGCTGGCGGCCGAGCCAAAGATCCTGCTGCTTGATGAGCCGATGGCGGGCATGAATGTCGAAGAGAAAGAGGACATGTGCCGCTTTATCCTCGATGTGAATGACGAATTCGGCACCACCATCGCTCTTATCGAACACGACATGGGTGTGGTCATGGATCTGAGCGACCGGGTGGTGGTGATGGATTACGGGCGCAAGATCGGTGACGGCACCCCTGACGAGGTGCGCAACAATCCCGAGGTGATCAGCGCCTATCTGGGCGTGGCGCACGAGTAAGGGGGCGGCGATGGAATTTCTCTATGCAAGCGAAATCCTGCTGAACGGCCTGATGGCCGGGGTGATGTATTCGCTGGTCGCCCTGGGATTCGTGCTGATCTACAAGGCTTCTGGCGTCTTTAACTATGCCCAGGGGGTGCTGGCGCTTTTCGCCGCCATGACGCTGGTTGGCATCATGGAGGGCAGGGTGCCCTTTGCCCATCTTTTGGGGGCGGTCTTTGGGATTCATGTGTCCAGCTTTGGCTGGACCGTGCCGGGGGCCGTGGCGATCCTTCTGACCGCGCTGGTCATGGTCGGCGTTGCCATCGCCATCGAAAAGCTGGTGCTGAAACATCTGGTCGGGCAAGAGCCGATCATCCTGTTCATGGCAACCATCGGTCTTGCATGGTTCCTGGAGGGGCTTGGGGACGTAATGTGGGGCGCGGACGTCAAAGTGCTGGACGTCGGCCTGCCGCAGGGCATTTCCGAAACTGTCGAGACGCTGACCAACGACTGGCTGGGCTATGGTTTCTTTATAGACCGCCTGGATATCTGGGCGGCGATGATCGCGGCGGTTCTGGTCGCGGCGCTGGTCGGGTTTTCACAATATACCAAACAGGGCAGGGCGATGCGCGCCGTCGCCGACGACCATCAGGCGGCGCTGTCCGTCGGCATCAGCCTGCAATTCATCTGGATCATGGTCTGGTCGATTGCCGGTTTCGTCGCCCTTGTCGCGGGTATCATGTGGGGCACGAAATCGGGGGTGCAGTTTTCGCTGTCGCTGATCGCGCTCAAGGCGCTGCCGGTGCTGATGCTGGGCGGGTTCACCTCGATCCCCGGGGCCATTGTCGGCGGGCTGATCATCGGTATGGGCGAAAAGCTGTTTGAATATTTCATTGGCCCGATGGTCGGCGGCGCGACCGAGAACTGGTTCGCCTATGTGCTGGCGCTGATCTTTCTGGTCTTTCGGCCGCAGGGCCTGTTTGGCGAGCGCATCATCGAGCGGGTCTGAACATGAAAACTTTCTATGCCTCCGGCGGGGATATTTGGGCACGAAAGAAGGGCGCGGGCCTGTCCTTCGTGAGCCACCGCCCGGCGGGATTGCGGGGGCGCATGGCCCCTGCTGGCAAGGCCTGACGCTGGGAGGAACGGATGCTTTACCGTGAGGCGGGTGATTTCAAGACGAGCTATCGTGACGATGGCCAGACCTTTCCGATCCGGCTGGACCGCTGGGGCTATTACGCGATCCTGGCGGTGGCCTTTCTGGTCGTGCCGCTGGTCATCGACAGCTATTGGGCCAATGCGGTTCTGGTGCCTTTCCTGATCTATGCCATCGCCGCCATCGGGCTGAACATCCTGACCGGTTATGCCGGGCAGGTCAGTCTGGGCACCGGCGGCTTCATGGCTGTGGGTGCCTATGCCGTCTACAAGCTGATGATTGCCCTGCCAGCGGTGCCGATCATCATCCATATTCTGCTGGCCGGGGCGATTACCGCCGTGGTCGGGGTGCTGTTCGGTCTGCCGAGCCTGCGGATCAAGGGCTTTTATCTGGCGGTGGCGACATTGGCGGCACAGTTCTTTCTGGTCTGGTTGTTCAACAAGGTGCCGTGGTTTTACAACTATTCGGCCTCGGGCCAGATCAACGCACCCGAGCGCACCATTCTTGGCTGGGCGGTGACCGGGCCTGCGACTACGGCTTCGGCTAAGTATCTGATCTGTCTTGTATTCGCTGTCGTGCTGGCCTGGGTGGCCCGGAACCTGACCCGGGGCAGTGTCGGGCGCAAATGGATGGCGATCCGCGACATGGATATCGCAGCCGAGATCATCGGGGTTAACCCACTGACCGCCAAGCTGTCGGCCTTTGCCGTATCAAGCTTTTTTGTCGGCATCGCAGGGGCGCTGCTTTTTGCGGTCTATCTGGGTGCGGCTGAAGCGACCGAGGCCTTTGGCATCAACAAGAGCTTTCTGGTCCTGTTCATGATCATCATCGGCGGGCTTGGCAGTATCTTTGGCAGCTTTGCCGGCGCGGCCTTTCTGGTCCTGCTGCCGGTCTTTCTTAAGAACCTGCTGGTTGTGCAGCTGGGCTGGCCAACCGACCTCGCCGCCCATCTTGAGCTGATGATTGTTGGCGCGCTGATCGTGTTCTTTCTGATCGTTGAGCCGCATGGCCTGGCCCGGCTGTGGCAGCTGGCAAAAGAGAAGCTGCGGCTGTGGCCGTTCCCGCATTAACGACCGGACAACCGGCGAAACACACCCTTGGGGAGGAGACCAAGATGAAACTGAAGCTTGCAACTGTCGCGCTGGGGGCCCTTATGGCGGCGGCGCCGGCCATGGCCGATCTGGTGGTGCCGAACCTCAGCTATCGGACCGGACCTTATGGTGCGAACGGCACGCAATATGCCGATGGGTTCAACGACTATTTTACCCTGCTGAACGAGCGTGACGGCGGCATCGGCGGCGAAAAGGTCCAGACCCCCGAATGCGAGACCGCCTATAACACCGAAGAAGGCGTCGAATGTTACGAGGCGACCAAAGGTTCTGGTGCGCTGGTCTATAACCCGCTGTCGACTGGTATCACCTATCAGCTGATCCCCAAGGTCTCGGCGGACAAGATTCCGCTTTACACCCCGGGTTACGGCCGGACCTCGGCCAAGAACGGCAAGGTGTTCGAATGGGTCTTTAACGCTCCTGCGAACTATTGGGACGGGGCGAGCGTGGCGGTGAAATACCTGCTAGACCAGAACGGCGGCAGCCTGGAAGGCAAAAAGATCGCGCTGATCTATCACAACTCGGCCTATGGCAAAGAGCCGATCCGCACCCTGCAAGAACTGTCCAGGAAACATGGCTTCAGCCTGACCGAGCTGCCTGTCGACCCGCCCGGGCAGGAACAGAAAAGCCAGTGGTTGCAGATCCGCCGTGACAAGCCCGATTACGTGCTGATGTGGGGTTGGGGCGTGATGAACCAGACTGCCATTCAGGAGGCTGCCAACATCCGCTTCCCGATGGAGAACTTTATCGGGATCTGGTGGTCGGGCTCTGAGGTGGACGTCAAGCCGGTGGGCGCAAGCGCCAACGGCTACAAGGCGCTGACCTTCCACGGTGTCGGCACCGGCTACCCGATCTATGAGGACATGAAGAAGTTCGTCATCGAACCGGGTAAGGCTTCGCAAGGCGGGCAATTCGTCGGTTCGGTGCTTTATTCGCGTGGCATGTATGCCGCCGTCGTCATCGCCGAGGCGATCCGCAAGGCGCAAGAGCTGTCGGGCACATCGAATATCACCGCAGCTCAGCTGCGTGATGGTTTCGAGGCGCTGGAGATCACGCCCGAGCGGCTGTCCGAACTGGGCCTGCCCGACTTTGGCCCCGAGATCCGCATGACCTGCGACAACCATGGCGGCAGCGGGATGGCGCGGCTGCAGCAATGGGACGCCTCGGCAGGCAAGTGGACGCTGATTTCGGACTTTACCCAGCCCGATCAGGAGGTTCTGGACCCGCTGATCCTTGAGGATAGCGAGGCCTATGCCAAGGAAGCCGGTATTTCGCCGCGCTGCTGACCTATTGCCCCGGCGGTCCGCCGCCGGGGCCACTCACCCGCCTTGAGGGAGAACCCCATGTTCGACGCCGCACCTGACCGCGAAACCCTGCTGGAGGTCAACAATATCGAGGTGATCTACAATCACGTCATTCTGGTGCTCAAGGGCGTCAGCCTGTCGGTGCCCAAGGGCGGCATCACTGCGCTTTTGGGCGGCAATGGCGCGGGCAAGACGACGACGCTGAAGGCGATCTCGAACCTTCTGCATTCGGAACGGGGCGAGGTCACCAAAGGCACGATCAGCTACCGCGGCGAGCGGGTACAGGAGCTTGATCCCGCCGCACTGGTCAAGAAGGGCGTGATTCAGGTGATGGAGGGCCGCCATTGCTTTGAGCACCTGACGATCGAAGAAAACCTGCTCACCGGCGCCTATACCCGCACCGATGGCCGGGCCGAGATCGCCCGTGATCTTGAGATGGTCTATTCCTATTTCCCACGTCTCAAAGAGCGTCGCAAAAGCCAGGCCGGCTATACGTCCGGGGGCGAGCAGCAGATGTGCGCCATGGGCCGCGCGCTTATGTCACGACCCGAGACGATCTTGCTTGATGAACCCTCGATGGGTCTTGCGCCGCAGCTGGTCGAGCAGATCTTTGAGATCGTCAAGGCCGTGAACGAAGGGGAGGGCGTGACCTTCCTGCTGGCCGAGCAAAACACCAATGTCGCGCTGCGCTATGCCCATTACGGCTATATCCTTGAAAGCGGCCGCGTGGTGATGGACGGGCCGGCGGATGCGCTGCGCGAGAACCCCGACGTCAAGGAATTCTATCTCGGCATGTCCGATCAGGGCCGCAAGAGCTTTCGCGACGTGCGATCCTATCGCCGGCGCAAACGCTGGCTGGCCTGAGCGCAGAAAGGCATCCCCATGACATTCTATGATGAACTGGAAACCCGCAGCGCCGAGGCGCGGGCATCCTGGCTGGCGGCTGAACTGCCCGCTGCGTTGATGCGCGCCCGGCAAGCTCCGGCGCTGGCCGAGATCCTTGCCGATGTCGGGCCCGGCCAGATCACCAGCCGCGAGGCGCTGGCCAGCCTGCCTGTGATCCGTAAATCCGCCCTTTCCGAGGCGCAGCAAAAGACGCCACCGTTTGGCGGCTTCACCACCCGTCCGGCCCATGACTTTGAGAATATCTTCCAAAGTCCCGGCCCGATCTACGAACCAGGCCGCCGCGATGGCGACTGGTGGCGGCTGGGTCGCTTTCTGCATGCAGCGGGCGTTGGTCCGGGCGATATCCTGCACAATTGCTTTGGCTATCATCTGACACCGGCGGGAATGATGTTTGAAAGCGCTGCGCGCGCGGTCGGGGCCGCGACCCTGCCTGCCGGCACCGGTCAGACCGAACTGCAGATCCGCGCCGCTGTCGATATCGGCACCACGGTTTACGCCGGGACGCCCGACTATCTTAAGGTGATGCTGGACAAGGCCGATCAGATGGGTGAGCGCCTGCGTTTTACCAGGGCCGTTGTCTCGGGTGGGGCGCTGTTTCCAAGTCTGCGCCAGGCTTACGCTGATCGCGGCATCGCTACGGCGCAATGCTATGCCACCGCCGATCTGGGGCTGATCGCCTATGAATCCCCGGCGATGGAGGGGTTGATCGTCGATGAACGCGTGATCGTCGAAATCGTCCGTCCCGGCACCGGTGATCCCGTGCCAGAGGGCGAGGTGGGCGAGGTCGTCGTGACTACGCTCAACCCCGATTATCCGCTGGTGCGCTTTGCGACGGGCGATCTCTCGGCGGTTCTGCCGGGGGAAAGCCCCTGCGGCCGCACCAATATGCGTATCAAGGGCTGGATGGGCCGGGCCGACCAGACGACCAAGATCAAGGGCATGTTTGTCCGCCCCGAACAGGTCGCGGCACTGGTCGCCCGCCATCCCGAAATCTTGCGCGCCCGCGTGGTCGCAGACCGTAGCGGGGATATGGATGTCATGACCGTTCTGCTGGAAACCCCGGCCGAAGACGCCGCGCAATACGAGGGCACTGTGCTCGACACGCTGAAGCTTCGCGGTCGGGTCGAGCTGGTGGCACCGGGTTCGCTGCCAAACGACGGCAAGGTGATCGAGGATCGCCGCAGCTACGACTAATACCAACGGCATTATCCACTGACCTGCGCGCAATCGCGTGAGGTGATTGAAGCGACGCGTTCCGGCATTGCGAGGAGCGTGTTCCAGGCATCGCAGCAGACGTCGACGATGGCCTCGTAGCTGTCGAAGACCCGGTTCGCGAGGGTGTTCTGACGGAGGAACTGCCAGAGGTTCTCGACCGGGTTCAGTTCCGGACTGTAAGGTGGCAGCGGCAGCAGGCTGATGTTGGGCGGGATGATGAGGTCTGTGGAGCTGTGCCAGCCAGCACCATCGAGAACAAGGAGCGCGTGTGCACCGGGCGATACCTGCCCGCTGATTTCGGCCAGGTGGGCGTTCATCGCCTCTGTGTTCGCGTAGGGCATGACAAGCGCCGCACCGATCCTGCGGGCCGGGCAGACCGCCCCGAAGATGTAGGCCCAGGCGTAGCGGCAGTCTTTTGGCGCCCACGGGCGTGTGCCCTTTCTTGCCCACACGCGTGTCAATGTTCCCTGTTGACCCACCCTGGCCTCGTCCTGGAACCAGATCTCCAAGGGCTTTCCTTGCGCTTCGTCAGGCAAGGCCGCGCGCGCCAGTTCGGCAAAGTTTTTTATATACCGCTTGTGCTTCGCCATCGGCCTGCGGATGGCGCGGCCGGACTGAGAGACGTGCAAAGCTGAGCCGGTGAAGGATCGCGCTCATGGTCCTCTCCGCCACGCGAATGCCAAACCGCTGCTCAACCACGTCGCAGAGGTCAATCCGACGCCAACGCACGACCTTATCCGTCGACGGGTCAGGCCCCGTCTCGACGATCACGGCAAGTTCGCGCATCTGCTCGGCGCTGAGCCGCGGGGGCCGCCCAGGAAGCGGCCGATCGACAAGGCCAGCCAGCCCTTCGGCATTGTAACGGTGAACCCAGTCACGCAGCGTCTGCCGATCCATACCGCAGCTCTGTGCCGCTTCCGTCCGGCTTCGCCCGTCAAGCACATGCGCCAGCGCAAGCATCCGGCGCGTCGCTCGCGCGTCCTTCACGCGAGCCGCCTCTCGCCGCAGATCCGATGCTGAAAGGTCCGTGCGTGTGATGCCCACTGCCATCCTGATCCTCCTCCGCCTTGCAAGGGAGTGAATCAGAGGTCGGCCGCAAAGCAAACCACCTTCAGAGTCGATGGTTCATGCCGCTGGTATAAGGCACAGCCCCCAGCGGGCTGCGGCTCTGGAAGCCGGGCTGCCATGGTGCTATCGGGATCGCGCATTCCGCGCGCGATCCGCTTGACCCTCCGGTAAAAGGAGCATCCATGCAGTTTCCGCTACTCACTGCCATCTTTGTCACGCTGGCCGGGGTCTGCATTGCCGTGCAGGCCCCGATCAATGCCGCCCTTGGGCGTGAGGTACAAAGCCCGCTTGCTGCCGCGGCGATCTCCTTTGGTATCGGCTTTGTCCTGCTGACGCTCGGAACCCTCGCCATGGGACAGGGCCGCGCCTTCCTGCGCGCAGTCTCCGCAGATTGGTGGATGTGGACAGGCGGCGTGCTTGGTGCCTTTTACGTCTGGACCATGGTCTGGAGCCTGCCGCGCCTCGGCACGCTTACCGCGCTTTGCGCCCTGGCGCTTGGCCAGATCATCGCGGCCATCCTGCTTGACCGGATCGGGGCCTTTGGCCTGCCGGTGCGCGACCTGTCTATCCCACGCCTTCTTGCGGCCCTGATGGTCGGCGGCGGGCTCATTCTCTCGCGCTTCTGATTTTCTTTCGTGTTCAAATATCCACGGGGTGTGGGGCAGTCAGCCCCACATGACAGGGTTTCCCGCGCATACGGAAAACGCCCGTGGCGCAGGGCCGACGGGCGTTCACGAATCGGATGATTCGCCGGTTCTCAGCCCTGACGGGCCTTGAAGCGCGGGTTGGTCTTGTTGATGATATAGATACGGCCCTTGCGGCGCACGATCTGGCAATCACGGTGACGGCTCTTCAGCGAGCGGAGCGAATTGCGAACCTTCATCGGTCTTCTCCTATCGCGGCGCATCGCTAGGTCGCGCCTTGGAAACGAAATACCCCCGGTTAAGCCCCGGGGCGTGAATTGAATGGTGGGCGGTACTGGGATCGAACCAGTGGCCACTACGATGTCAACGTAGTGCTCTACCGCTGAGCTAACCGCCCCCGAACAGGTGATTCTTTCAGCTTTCGCTGTCATATCGCCTTGGTCCGCGTGTCTATAGCTACCTCGCGTGCGGCTTTCAAGCCCTCAATCGACAGCTATTGGCGCTTCTCATTCATGGCTTATAAACATTTCTGTCTGTCACCCAGAACTGGCGCCGGACGCGCCGCCGGGAAACGCCAGAAATGAAAAGTGCTGAGCCGACCTTCGATCTGATGCTGCCGCAGCGGTGGCTGGGTGGGGTGATCTTTGCCTCGCCGCATTCGGGCCGGGCCTATCCTGACTGGTTTCTGGCCGAATCACGGCTGGACCCGCAGCAGCTGCGCTCGTCCGAGGATGCTTTCGTCGATCGCCTGATCGCGCCTGCGCTTGACCATGGTGCGGCGGTACTGACGGCACGGGTGCCGCGCTGCGTTGTCGATCTGAACCGTGGCCCCGAGGAAATCGACCCGCTCGTCGTTTCGGGCGGGGCGCCCGGGATGATGAACCCGCGGATCATGGCCGGACTGGGGGTGATTCCCCGTGTCGTCTCGCAAGGAAGGGCGATTCACGACCGCCCGATTCCCCGCGAAGAGGCCGATCAGCGAATCGCCCGGTTGTGGCGTCCCTATCATCAGGCGCTTTCTGCCCTGATCCAGGAGGCGGTGTCGCGCTTTGGCGGCGCTGTTCTGATCGACATGCATTCGATGCCGCGCGATGCGCTGACGCATCTGCCCCGTCCGCGTCCCGACATGGTGCTGGGTGATCGTAACGGTGTTTCGGCTGCGCCCCGCATCAGCGCCGGGGTGGCCGAGGCGGTGGCGGCCGAAGGTTTCCGCCTGCGGCGCAATTCTCCCTTTTCGGGGGCCTATATCACCCAGACCTATGGCCGCCCGCGCGAGAATGTGCATGTGGTGCAGCTAGAGCTTGACCGCTCGCTGTACATGGATGAACACCGGATTGAGCCGCGCGCCGATTTCGACCAGTTTCGGGCTCGCTTTGCCCGCGTCATCGCGCGGCTGGCGCGTCTGCGCCCTGATGAATGCGATTCGGCCTTTGCGGCTGAATGATAACGAAAGGACCTCCTCATGCCGCCTGAAATCGCCGAACTGATCAGCCGGAACCTCGCCCTGATCATTCTGGCTGTGGTGATCCTCTTTGCGGTCCGCAGCGCTGTCCGAATCGTTCCGCAATCTGAAAAATACGTGGTCGAACGCTTTGGCCGGCTGCATTCGGTGCTGGGGCCGGGGATCAACTTCATTGTGCCCTTCCTTGATCGGGTCGCGCACCGGATCTCGATCCTCGAACGTCAGCTTCCGACTGCGCGTCAGGATGCGATCACCGCTGACAACGTGCTGGTGCAGGTCGAGACGAGCGTCTTTTACCGCATCATCGAGCCGGAAAAGGCCGTCTATCGCATCCGCGACGTGGACGCGGCGATCAGCACCACTGTTGCGGGGATCGTGCGCTCGGAAATCGGCACGATGGAACTGGATCAGGTCCAGTCGAACCGCGCCCAGCTGATCGAGCGGATCCGCGAGGCGCTGGCCAATATCGTCGATGACTGGGGCATCGAGGTGACGCGGGCCGAGATCCTGGACGTCAATCTGGACGAGGCGACGCGGGCCGCGATGCTGCAACAGCTTAATGCCGAGCGCGCCCGCCGCGCTCAGGTCACCGAGGCCGAAGGCCGCCGCCGCGCGGTCGAGCTGGCCGC
This sequence comes from Paracoccus sp. TRP, assembly GCF_000185925.1. NCBI lineage: Bacteria > Pseudomonadati > Pseudomonadota > Alphaproteobacteria > Rhodobacterales > Paracoccaceae > Paracoccus > Paracoccus sp. TRP. Next base: position 244,711 of record NZ_AEPN01000001.1, read on the forward strand.
CGATGGTGAGCTTTACGCTGCCGAGCAGCAGGCCAAGGCCAAGCGCATGCTTGCCGATGCCGATGCCTATGCCACCGCCGCCATCGCCACTGCGATCCGCGAAGGCGGGCTTGAAGCCGCGCAATATCAGGTCGCGATGCGTCAGGTCGATGTCCTGGCCGAGGTCGGCAAGGGGCAGGGCCGTCAGACCGTGATCGTGCCGGCCTCGGCGGTCGAGGCGCTTGGCGACGCGTTCCGCATGTTCCGCAGCGCGAAATAAGGGGACAGCCGATGGTTTGGTCGAACGGTTGGTTGTGGATCATCGTCGCGCTGGTTTTCGCGGCGCTTGAGCTGGCATTGCCGGGCTGGTTCTTTCTGGGGCTTGCCGCCGCGGTTCTGCTGATGGGTCTGGCCCTGCTTTCCGGTCTCTGGGGCGGCGGGCTGCCACTGGCGCTTGTCGTCACGGCGATCCTGACAGGGGTGATCTGGTTGGTGCTGCGGCGCATTTTCGGCACCAGCCGAAGCGAGGTGCGGATCTGGACCCGCGACATCAACGACAACTAGATTTCGTCGGTGCCAAGCTGGTGCTTACCCATGGTGGGCACCTGCTGACATGTCTGCGCGATGATTACGACTGGATCCCGTTTCCGGCGCATTGGGATCTGCCCGGTGGCGGGGCCGAGCCGGGCGAATCGCCCATCGAATGCGCCCTGCGCGAATTGCATGAGGAATTCGGGCTGCGGATCGACCCCAGGCGGCTGACGGCGCGGGTTTTCGATTCGTCCGCGTCTGTGGGCCGGGTTTCGTGGCTGTTTCACGGCTTGATCAGCAAGGATGAGATCACGGCGATCCGTTTCGGCGATGAGGGGCAAGAGTGGCGGATGATGCCGGTTGCCGAATTCGTCGCCCATCCGCGCGCGGTGCCGCATTTCCGGGATCGGGTACGGCTTGTTCTTGCCGGGACGGGATGCGGGATTTGAAAATCGTCGGCCTGGGTGCATGATCGCCGCATCGACAGCAAGGAGGCACGCATGTCCCGGATGCAGCTTTACCGCCGCAACGGCTGGGGATCGGCGCTGATCGAGGCGCAGCTTGCCCATTACGGGCTTGAGGCTGAAAGCATCGAGATCGCAGACCTGTTTCTGGACGCCACCGCCCGGCGAGAACTGATGCGGATCAGCCCCGCAGGGCAGATTCCGGTGCTGATCCTGCCTGATGGCCGGGTGATGTCGGAAAGCGCGGCGATCACTCTCTATCTCGCCGAGATGACCGGACGCGACGATCTGGTACCCGAGCCGACCGCAACCGAGCGGCCCCGTTTCCTGCGCTGGCTGATCTTTCTGGTGGCGCAGGTCTATCCCTGTTTTACCTTTGGCGATGATCCGTCCCGCTTTCTAAGCGACCCCACCGCGCAAAAAGAGCTGGGCGAGGCGACCAGCGAGCGGTTGAAAGAGCTGTGGACTGCCGTCGAGGGCGCGGTCAGAAGACCTCATTTCCTTGGCGAGCGGTTCTCGGCTCTGGATATCTATCTGGCGGTGATGACCAACTGGAAACCCGGTCCCGAGTGGTTTCAGCAGCATACGCCCAAAATCTGGTCGATCGCGCGTGCAACTGCGGCGCGCGAGGATCTTGCCCCGGTCTTTCAGCGCAATTTCGGCTGATCAGATCCCGGCCAGTTCGGCCTGAATGGCCTGTGCTGCGGTGCGCGGGTCCTCGGCCTGCCAGATCGGCCGGCCGACGACGATGTGATCGGCGCCGCTGGCGATGGCGGTGGCGGGGGTCTCGATCCGCTTCTGGTCACCGGCTGCGCTGCCTGCCGGGCGCACCCCGGGGGTGACGATCAGCCGGCCCCGTGCTTCGGGCAGGGCGCGGATCAGTGCCGCCTCGCGCGGGCTGGCGATGACGCCGTCGGCCCCGGCCTCAAAGGCTCGGGCGGCGCGGGTGGTCACGATTTCGGCCAGATCGCCGGGCACGATCAGTCCGGCGTCAAGGTCGGCCCGGTCAAGCGAGGTCAGGATCGTCACGGCAAGGATCCTCAGCCCCGAACTGCCCGCGCCCTGCTTGGCCGCGCGAACCACATGCGGGTCGCCGTGAACGGTCAGGAAATCCAGATCATATTGGGCAATGCCCCTGACCGCTGCCTCGACCGTGGCGCCGATGTCAAAGAACTTCATGTCAAGGAAGATGCGCTTGCCATGTTCCTGCTTCAGCTCATTGGCAAGGGCAAGTCCGCCCCCGGTCAGCATGCCAAGGCCGATCTTGTAAAAGCTGGCGGCGTCGCCGATCTTCTGGGCCAGTTCCAGCCCGGCAAGCGCATTCGGCACGTCCAGCGCCACGATCAGACGGTCGTCCATGGATCCCCTCAGCCTGCGACAAACGACCCGCTTATAGGCCCATGCCTGCCGACTTGAAAGCCTGTTTGTCCCTGCCCATTTCTGAGGCAGGACCCGAGCCGGATCGTGCCAATGCGGGCGATCCAACGCGGGGGCTGAAGAAAGGAACTTCATATGGATATGGAAAAATTCACGGAACGGTCGCGTGGTTTCCTGCAGGCGGCGCAGACCATCGCCATCCGCGAGGATAACCAGCGCGTCATGCCAGAGCACCTGCTCAAGGCGATGATGGATGACGAGCAGGGCTTTGCCAGCAACCTGATCGCGCGCGCCGGGGGTGATGCCCAGGCAGTCCGTCAGGCCGTGGATCAGGCGGTTGCCAAACAGCCCAAAATCAGCGGCGGGCAGGGCCAGGTCTATGTTGATACCTCGCTGGTGCGCGTGCTGGATGAGGCCGAGAATCTGGCGAAAAAGGCCGGCGACAGCTTTGTTCCGGCCGAGCGGGTGCTGACCGCGCTTGCCGTCGTCAACACCAATGCCCGTGATGCTTTGACGGCTGGCAAGGTCACTGCGCAGGCGCTGAACGCCGCGATCAATGAGATCCGCAAGGGTCGCACCGCTGACAGCGCCGGTGCCGAGGACAGTTATGAGGCCTTGTCGAAATACGCCCGCAATCTGACCGAGGCGGCTGCCGAGGGCAAGATCGACCCGATTATCGGTCGCGACGAGGAAATCCGCCGCGCCATGCAGGTGCTGAGCCGTCGCACCAAGAACAACCCGGTGCTGATCGGTGAGCCCGGCGTCGGCAAGACGGCCATCGCCGAGGGTCTGGCCCTGCGCATCGTCAACGGCGATGTGCCGGAATCGCTGCGCAACAAGCAGCTTTGGGCGCTGGACATGGGCGCTTTGATCGCCGGGGCGAAATATCGCGGCGAGTTCGAAGAGCGTCTGAAATCCGTCCTGAAAGAGATCGAGACCGCCGCTGGCGAGATCATCCTTTTCATCGACGAGCTGCATGTGCTGGTCGGTGCTGGCAAGACCGACGGTGCGATGGATGCCGCGAACCTGATCAAGCCCGCTTTGGCGCGGGGTGAGCTGCATTGCGTCGGCGCAACGACGCTGGACGAATATCGCAAGTATATCGAAAAGGACGCGGCCCTGGCCCGTCGTTTCCAGCCTGTTCTGGTGCAAGAGCCGACGGTTGAGGACACGATCAGCATCCTGCGCGGCATCAAAGAGAAATATGAGCTGCATCACGGCGTGCGCATCAGCGACGCGGCGTTGGTGGCGGCTGCGACCCTGTCGCATCGCTATATCACCGACCGTTTCCTGCCCGATAAGGCCATTGACCTTGTGGACGAGGCGGCCAGCCGCCTGCGCATGGAGGTCGACAGCAAACCCGAAGAGCTGGATCAGCTGGACCGTCAGATCCTGCAATTGCAGATCGAGGCCGAGGCCCTGAAGAAAGAGGACGACGCCGCCTCCAGGGACCGGCTGGAAAAGCTGGAGCGCCAGCTGTCCGATCTGCAAGAGAAATCGGCCGGTCTGACCGCCCGCTGGCAGGCCGAGCGCGCCAAGCTTGAGGGCTCGCGCACGCTTAAAGAGCAGCTTGACCGCGCCCGCGCCGAGCTGGATCAGGCCAAGCGCGAGGGCAATCTGGCCCGCGCGGGTGAGCTGAGCTATGGCATTATCCCCTCGCTTGAACGTCAGCTTGCCGATGCTGAAAGCAATGAGGACGGGCTGATGGTCGAGGAAACCGTCCGCCCCGAGCAGATCGCCGAGGTGGTCGAGCGCTGGACCGGCATCCCCACCAGCAAGATGCTGGAAGGTGAGCGTGACAAGCTGCTGAAGATGGAAGAGGTGCTTGGCAAGCGCGTCATCGGCCAGACCGAGGCGGTGGGCGCGGTTGCAAATGCCGTGCGGCGTGCGCGTGCGGGGCTGAACGATCCCAAACGGCCGCTTGGCAGCTTTCTCTTTCTTGGTCCGACCGGGGTTGGCAAGACCGAGCTGACCAAGGCGATCGCCGAATATCTGTTCGATGATGACAGCGCCATGGTCCGCATCGACATGTCCGAGTTCATGGAGAAACACTCGGTTGCCCGCCTGATCGGCGCGCCTCCGGGCTATGTCGGCTATGATGAGGGGGGCGTGTTGACCGAGGCGGTGCGGCGCCGGCCCTATCAGGTGATCCTGTTCGACGAGGTCGAAAAGGCGCATCCGGACGTGTTCAACGTGCTGTTGCAGGTTCTGGACGATGGTCAGCTGACCGACGGGCAGGGCCGGACGGTGGACTTCAAGCAGACGCTGATCGTCCTGACTTCGAACCTTGGGGCGCAGGCGCTCTCGACCCTGCCCGAAGGGGCCGATTCCAGCCAGGCACGTGCGCAGGTCATGGATGCGGTTCGCGCGCATTTCCGGCCCGAGTTCCTGAACCGCCTGGACGAGATCATCATCTTCCACCGCCTGACGCGCGGCAACATGGACGCCATTGTCGGGCTGCAACTTGCCCAGCTGGAAGGCCGTCTGGCCCAGCACAAGATCATGCTGGATCTGGACGAGGCTGCGCGGAAATGGCTGGCTGACGAAGGTTATGACCCGGTCTTTGGGGCCCGGCCGCTGAAACGGGTGTTGCAGCGCAGCCTGCAGAACCCCCTGGCCGAAATGATCCTCGCCGGAGAGGTTCTGGACGGCCAGACCGTCCATGTCACTGCCGGACCCGAAGGGCTGGTCGTTGGCAACCGCGTGGCCCCGGCCAGCCTGGACGAGGGCGGACCCCGGGTGCCGTTGCATTAAGCGGATCGGGGCGGGTGCTGCGGCATCCGCCCCTTTCTTGATCTTCTTCACATTGGCATCGGGTCCAATCACGCGAAGTTTCATCGTCCTGACCGCTTCTGGGTGAGATGATGCGTGCAGGAGGGACCGGTATGAAGCTGACATGGTCGGATGTAACGCCCGAGGCGGCCTACCTCAGCCGCAGGGCCTTTATTGCGGCAGGCATTGCAGCGGTGGCGACACCGGCGCTGGGGCTGGGCGGAAAGCCCTCGGCCTTTTCTACCGACGAAAAGCCGAACAGCCTGCAAGAGATCACGAATTACAACAACTTCTACGAATTCGGGACCGGCAAGACCGATCCCGCGCAGAACTCCGGCAGCCTGAAGACCTCTCCGTGGTCGGTCCAGATCGACGGGCTGGTCGATCGCCCCGGTTCTTATGGTGTCGAGGATCTGGTGCCCGAGGCCGCGCTGGAAGAGCGCATCTACCGACTGCGCTGCGTCGAGGCGTGGTCCATCGTCATTCCCTGGCTTGGCGTGCCGCTTTCCGGGGTGCTCGACAAGGCGGGCGTGCAGTCCGGCGCGAAATTCGTCGCATTCGAGACGCTGCACGATCCTGAGCAGATGCCCGGGCAGCGCAGCAGAATCATCGACTGGCCCTATCGCGAGGGGTTGCGGCTGGACGAAGCCATGCACCCCCTGACCATTCTTGCGACCGGGCTGTACGGTCGGGTGCTGCCCAACCAGAACGGAGCACCGATCCGGCTGGTGGTGCCGTGGAAATACGGATTCAAGTCGATCAAATCGATTGTCCGCATCACCTTGACCGACAAGCAGCCCCCGACAAGCTGGCAGATGCTGCAACCCAGCGAGTACGGTTTTTATGCCAATGTGAACCCGCAGGTGGACCATCCGCGCTGGTCGCAGGCCACGGAAAGACGCATCGGCAGCGGACTGTTCGGAGGCCGGCAGGACACGCTGATGTTCAATGGCTATGGCGAACAGGTGGCCGGGCTCTACACGGGCATGGATCTGGCAAAGAACTACTGATGGTGCAGCGTCTCAACGGCTGGCTGCGGCGGCTTCCGGTTTGGGCGGTCTGGCTTTTGGGGCTGATTCCGCTGGCGTTGCTTGTCTGGGATACGCTGCAGGGAGATCTGGGTGTCGATCCGGTGCGCGATATCGAGCATCGGCTGGGCCGCACCGCCATCTATTTTCTGCTTGCGACCCTGGCGGTGACGCCACTTTTGCGACTGACGAGGCTGAACATGATGCGGTTTCGTCAGGCGCTGGGGCTGATCTGTTTTACCTATGCGCTTTGCCATCTCGCAGCATGGGTGGTGTTTGATATGGCTTTCCTGTGGGCGCAGATGCTCAAGGATGTCGCCAAGCGGCCCTATCTGATCTTTGGGATGCTCGCCTTTGTCATGCTGCTGGCGCTGGCCGTGACCTCGAACCGTGCCTCGATCCGGCGCATGGGCGCGCGATGGAGGCAGCTGCACCGGCTGATCTATCCCGCGGCGATTCTGGGCGCGCTGCACTGGCTCTGGGCGCTCAAGGTCTGGGAATCGCGCCCGGTCGTGGTTTTCTGCGGGATTTTGCTGCTTCTGCTGCTGCGCCTGCGTCTGATTACAGCGGCTGTCCGTCGCTGAAGTTTATTTTTTGAAATTTCCCCTATATTTTTCAGTTAGTTAT